>NZ_JAKRGC010000315.1 GCF_022347745.1 Streptomyces sp. OfavH-34-F | reverse complement strand
CGTCCACGGCGGCGGCGGACGCCGTCCGCTGGATCGGCGAGGCCGTGGGCCGCAGCCACGTCCGGCTGGCCGACGACATAAGGGCGGGCCGCCGGGCCGACCTCAAGTCCGGGCTGCACCGGCTCACCGACCGCGCCTACGGCAAACTGCGCGCCCGCGCCGCCGAACTCGGCGTCGAGCCGGACGCGTACACCGCGAGCCTGCGCTGCCTGCTGCTGTCCGCCGACCCCGGCTGCCGCACCCGGGTCTTCTTCGGGATCGGCGGCGGCGGCCTCTTCCGGCTGCGCGACGGCGCCTGGCACGACCTCGAACCGGCGCTGCCCCCGCCCGCCGCGCTCAGCGGCGCACCGGTGGTCGGCTTCGGCTCGTCCGCCCCGCCGGAGAGCGGTCCGGACGGCGACCGGCTGACGATGGACCTGGGCATCGCCACCGGCCCCGCCCCGTACGTCGAGGACCCGCTGCCGCCGCCCGCCGAGCCGTTCCGGTTCCGGGCCTCCGTCGCCCGGGCGGGGGACACCCTGCTGCTGTGCGGCACCGGCCTCGCCGACCCGCTGCGCGAGGAGCCGGCGCTGGCCGCGGAACTCGCCGAGCGCTGGTCGCCCGTGGCCGCGCCGGGCCTCGGCGCGTTCCTCGCGGACGTGCAGATCCGGGTCAAGGGGTACGCCGACGACCGCACGGCGGTCGGCGTCTGGGAGGCGTAACGGCCCGGGCCATGGGTTGATGGACTCCGGACACCCGTCCGGACCGGGGTTTGGCACCCCGCGTTCCGGACAGCCGGATGTGCACGGAGCACGGGCAGAGGGAGTGCGTCACCCATGGCCAAACAGAACGTCTCGGAGCAGTTCGTCGACATCCTCGCCCGCGCGGGCGTCAAGCGGCTGTACGGGGTCGTGGGGGACAGCCTCAACCCGGTCGTCGACGCCGTCCGCCGCCATTCCGGCATGGAGTGGATCCAGGTCAGGCACGAGGAGACGGCGGCGTTCGCGGCCGGCGCGGAGGCGCAGATCACCGGGACGCTCGCGGCCTGCGCCGGCTCCTGCGGCCCCGGCAACCTGCACCTCATCAACGGCCTGTACGACGCGCACCGCTCCATGGCCCCGGTGCTCGCGCTCGCCTCGCACATCCCGTCGAGCGAGATCGGCCTCAACTACTTCCAGGCCACCCACCCCGAGCTGCTCTTCCAGGAGTGCAGCCACTACAACGAGATGATCTCCAACCCGCAGCAGATGCCCCGGCTGCTCCAGACCGCCATCCAGCACGCGGTCGGCCAGGGCGGCGTCAGCGTCGTGACGATGCCGGGCGACGTGGCGGGGCAGCCGGCCCCGGAGCGGTCCGCCGAGCACGCGCTGGTCACCTCGCGGCCCACCGTGCGGCCGGGCGACGCGGAGATCGAGAAGCTGTGCCGGATGGTGGACGAGGCCAAACGGGTGACGCTGTTCTGCGGCAGCGGCACGGCCGGGGCGCACGCCGAGGTCATGGAGTTCGCCGAGCGCGTCAAGGCCCCGGTCGGGCACGCGCTGCGCGGCAAGGAGTGGATCCAGTACGACAACCCGTTCGACGTCGGCATGAGCGGGCTGCTCGGCTACGGGGCGGCGTACGAGGCCACCCACGAGTGCGACCTGCTGATCCTGCTGGGCACGGACTTCCCGTACAACGCCTTCCTGCCCGACGACGTGAAGATCGTGCAGGTCGATGTGCGGCCCGAGCACCTCGGCCGGCGCACCAAGCTGGACCTGGCCGTCTGGGGCGACGTACGTGAGACGCTGCGCTGCCTGACGCCGAGGGTGAAGGCGAAGAGCGACCGCAAGTTCCTCGACCGGATGCTCAAGAAGCACGCGGACGCCCTGGAGGGCGTGGTCAAGGCGTACACCCGCAAGGTCGAGAAGCACGTCCCGATCCACCCCGAGTACGTGGCATCGGTGCTCGACGAACTCGCCGACGACGACGCGGTGTTCACCGTGGACACCGGCATGTGCAACGTGTGGGCGGCCCGCTATCTGACGCCCAACGGCAAGCGGCGGGTGATCGGTTCGTTCAGCCACGGCTCGATGGCCAACGCGCTGCCGCAGGCGATCGGCGCGCAGTTCACCGACCGCGGCCGGCAGGTCGTCTCGATGTCGGGCGACGGCGGATTCACCATGCTCATGGGCGACTTCCTGACGCTCGTCCAGTACGACCTGCCGGTCAAGGTCGTCCTGTTCAACAACTCGTCGCTGGGCATGGTCGAACTGGAGATGCTGGTCGGCGGTCTGCCGTCGTTCGGGACGACCAACAAGAACCCCGACTTCGCGGCGGTGGCCCGCGCCGCGGGAGCGTACGGGGTCCGGGTCGAGAAGCCCAAGGAGCTGACGAGCGCCCTCAAGGACGCGTTCAAGCACAAGGGGCCGGCACTCGTCGACGTGGTCACCGACCCCAACGCGCTCTCCATCCCGCCGAAGATCAGCGCGGACATGGTGACCGGCTTCGCCCTGTCGGCGAGCAAGATCGTCCTGGACGGCGGGGTGGGCCGGATGCTCCAGATGGCCCGCTCCAACCTCCGCAACGTGCCCCGCCCCTGACGGTGCGTCGGTCCGGCGGCTAACGGGGCGGGGTTAGCGGGGGGTTACCGAGAATTCAGCGCGCCGCGCGATGCTCCGGGAGACCAGTGTGCATATCCTCCCGGAGACCTCGCGTGAATCATCGTATTGCGGAGACGGCCTGGTGGCGCAGAGCCGCCACCCTGCTCACCGCGCTCGTGGCCATGGCCGGAACGATCGCCGTACTGAGCCCCGGAACGGCGTGGGCGGCGCTGCCGGACGACACCGACAACCCGGCCTACCGGTCGCTGGGCAAGGCGGACAACCCCGACTGGATGAAACCCCTCGGCGACCGCACCTCGATCGGCGCGCTCTCCGTTCCCGGAACGCACGAGACGCTGTCGATCCGGGGCGGCGACAGCACCTACACCCAGCAGAACGGCGGCCCCAGCGCCCAGACGCTGGCCGCGCAGCTCCAGGCGGGCATCCGCTCCATCGACATCCGGGTCCGGGTGATCGGCGGCAGCTTCACGATCCATCACGGCAAGGTGTACCAGGACGCCAACTTCGCCGACGTCCTCGCGGTGCTGGGCCAGTTCCTCACGGCACACCCCGGCGAGACCGTGATGATGCACTTGCGGGCCGAGTGCGACAACAGCGCCGGCCCGTTCAGCTTCGACTGCAAGGACGAGCCGAGCAGCACGACCAGCGCGGACCGCGTCAACGTGTTCCGCAGCTACCTGGACCAGGACCCCAACGCCCGGTTCTTCTGGGCTCCCGCCGTCAGCGGGGCGGGACAGGCGGCCGTGCCGACCCTGGGCGAGGTGCGCGGCAAGATCGTGCTGGAGCGCTTCCGCAACGTGGGCGAGTACAGCGACGACTACGGCCTGCCCGACGACGCGTTCTCCATCCAGGACGAGTACAAGGTGCCGGACATACTCGGCGGCATCGACACCAAGGTCGAACAGGTCGTCAACCACCTGACGAAGGCCGACAACGACACCGACCCCCAGCACATCTACCTCAACTACACCAGCGGCTCCAGCACGGGCGCCTACCCCAAGGCCGTGGCCGACCGGGTGAACGAGCGGGTCCTCGGGCCGATCGGCGCCGTACGCAACCGCACCGGTGAGGTCCTCATGGACTACCCCGGCTACGCGATGATCAACACGATCATCGGCCTGAACCGGCCCGCGCCCGAGCCCCCCGGGTGGCAGGTGCCGAGGCTCGCGGTCATGCCCCTGGGCGACTCCATCACCCTGGGCGTGGGCAGCGGCACCCGCACCGGCTACCGTCCCGCGCTGGCGAGCGCCCTCGCCGGCCACGCGGGCGCCGTGGAGTTCGTGGGCTCCCAGGTCGACGCCGACGGGGTGACCCACCACGAGGGGCACTCGGGCTGGCTCATCGAGCAGTTGCAGGCGAACATCGAGACCTGGCTCGCCGACGCCCGGCCCAACGTGGTGACCCTGCACATCGGCACCAACGACATGAACCGCGACAACCGGGTGTCCACCGCCCCGCAGCGGCTGGGCACGCTCATCGACCAGATCCACACCGCCTCGCCCGACACCGCGGTCGTGGTCGCCTCGCTCGTCCCCGCCACCGACCCCGCCGTCCAGGCCCGCGTCGACGCGTACAACCGGGCGATCCCCGGCATCGTCGCCGACCGGACCCAGCGGGGCTACAAGCTCGCCCAGGTCAGCATGGGCGCGCTGACCACCGCCGACCTCAACGACAACCTGCACCCCAACAACGCCGGTTACGCCAAGATGGCGGACGCCTTCCTGGGCGGCGTCGCCGACGTCGCCGGGCGCGGCTGGATCAAGGAGACCGTCGAGGTCAAGCCGGCCCCGCCGCGCGGAACGTCGGCGCTCGGCGACTACGACGTGGACGTCAACGGCGACGGCCGGGCCGACTACCTCGTCGTCGGCGCCAACGGCTCGGTCCAGGCCTGGCTCAACACGGCCGATCCCGCCACGGGCGGCGTCAAGTGGTCCGACCAGGGCGTCATCGCGTCGGGTTCCAGCGCCTGGACGGGCGACCAGATCCGCTTCGCGGACGTCGGCGGCGACGAGCGCGCCGACTACCTGGTGCTCGACCCCGCCAACGGGGCGGTGCACGCGTACATCAACACCGGCGGCAACGGCCGGGGCGGCTGGCAGGACAAGGGAGTGATCGCCACCGGCTCCAGCGCCTGGACCGGCGCACAGGTCCGCTTCGCGGACGTCGGCGGCGACACCAGGGCCGACTACCTCGTCGTCGCCGCCAACGGCGCCACCCGCGCCCTGCTCAACACCACCGACCCCGCCACGGGCAACGTCAAGTGGTCCGACCAGGGCGTCATCGCGTCGGGCTCCAGCGCCTGGACGGCCGACCAGGTCCGCTTCGCGGACATCGGCGGCGACGCCAGGGCCGACTACCTCGTGGTCGCCGAACAGGGCGCCACCCACGCGTACGTCAACACCGGCGGCGACGGCCGCGGCGGATGGTCCGACCAGGGGGTCGTCGCCACCGGTTCGTCCGGCTGGCTCGCCGGTCAGATCCGCTTCGCCGACATCAGCGGTGACGGCCGGGCCGACTACCTCGTCCTCGACGAGAACGGCGCCATCCACGCCTACCTGCACACCACCGGCACCACCGGCGCCGTCAAGTGGGCCGACCAGGGCGTGATCGCCACCGGCACCGGAGCACCCGCCTCCAGCGTCCGCATCTGAGCCCGCCGGCCGTCCCCGCCCGGCGCGGGGACGGCCGGCGGCCGGCGCACCGGGCCCCAACTTCCCCCGTCTTACGACCTCTTGGCACCCCCAGAACCATGTGACATATTACTGCCGTGTTCACGAGACAGCCGCTGGACGTCGTCGTGGTCGGAGCCGGTGTCGTCGGCGCGGCCTGCGCCTACTACGCCACCCGGTCCGGGCTCGCGGTCGCGGTGGTGGACGCCGGACCCGTCGCCGGCGGGACCACCGGCGCGGGGGAGGGCAACCTCCTGGTCTCCGACAAGCCCCCCGGACCGGAACTCGCCCTCGCCCGGCTCTCCGCCCGGCTGTGGCGCGAGCTGGCCGCGACGCTGCCCCCGGCGATCGAGTACGAGCGCAAGGGCGGCCTCGTCGTCGCGGCGGACGAGGACTCGTTGGCCACCCTGACCGCGACCGCCGCCGGACAGGCCGCCGCCGGCGTACGCACCACAGCGGTCGCCGCCCGCGGACTGCCCGCCCTGGAACCGCATCTGGCGCCCGGCCTCGCGGGCGGCGTGCTCTACCCGGAGGACGCCCAGGTCCAGCCCGCGCTCGCCGCCGCCCATCTGGTGCGCGCCGCCCGCGATGCCGGGGCCCGCCTCCACCCCGGCACCCCGGTCACCGCCCTGCTCACCGGCCCCACCGGCGCGGTGCGGGGCGTCCGCACCCCGGCGGGCGACCTCCTCGCCCCGGCCGTGGTCAACGCGACGGGCGTCCGGGGCGGCGAGTTCGCCGCACTGGCCGGGGTGACGCTGCCCGTCCTGCCCCGGCGCGGCTTCGTCCTGGTCACCGAGCCGCTGCCGCCGCTGATCCGGCACAAGGTGTACGCCGCCGAGTACGTGGCCGACGTCTCCAGCGCGTCGGCCGCCCTCCAGACGTCACCGGTCGTCGAGGGCACCGCCGCCGGGCCCGTCCTGATCGGCGCCAGCCGGGAGCGCGTCGGCTTCGACCGCACCCTGTCCGTGCCGGTGATCAGCAGACTGGCCGGGGCGGCCGCCGCGCTCTTCCCGGTCCTGAACACCGTCCGGGTGATCCGCGCGTACCACGGCTTCCGCCCGTACCTGCCCGACCACCTCCCCGCGATCGGCGCCGACCGCCGCGTCCCCGGCCTCTTCCACGCCTGCGGCCACGAGGGCGCGGGCATCGGTCTCGCCCCGGCCACGGCTGCCCTGGTCACCGCCGCCGTCCTCGGGGAGCCACCCCCGCTGGACCCCGCACCGTTCAGCCCGGACCGCTTCGACTCGGACCGTTTCGGCCCGGACCGCTTCGGCTCCGGCTCCGGCGCCGGGTGACGCGCGTCTGCCCGCCCGTTCCTCCCCTACCGACCGCCCGACGAGACAGGAGCCCCGGTGTGAGACGACCGCGCCGACGCCACCCCGCCCGCACCCCGGCCGGCCTGGCAGGTGCCGAGCC
The DNA here is from genome assembly GCF_022347745.1 of Streptomyces sp. OfavH-34-F. Taxonomy (GTDB): domain Bacteria; phylum Actinomycetota; class Actinomycetes; order Streptomycetales; family Streptomycetaceae; genus Streptomyces. The sequence continues at coordinate 918 of NZ_JAKRGC010000315.1, read as the reverse complement.
GGGACCGGGGTTCGAGATCACCTTCGACGGACGGCCGCTGCGCGCCCTGCCCGGCCAGAGCATCGCCGCCGCCCTGTGGGCCGCCTCCGTCCTCAGTTGGCGCACCACCCGGGGCACCGGCAGCCCGCGCGGCGCCTTCTGCGGCATCGGCTCCTGCTACGAGTGCCTGGCCACCGTCAACGGCCGGCCCAACCTCCGCGCCTGCCTGCTGCCCGCCCGTCCCGGCGACGCCGTCACCACCCAGGAGGGGACCGGACATGACGCACTCCGCCCCTGACCGCGCCGACCTCGCCGTGGTCGGCGCCGGACCCGCCGGGCTCGCCGCCGCCGTCACCGCCGCCGACGCCGGACTCCACGTGCTCCTGCTCGACGCGGCCGACGCCCCCGGCGGCCAGTACTACCGCGCACCCGCCCCCGGCCTGCACGCCACCCGGCCCGAGGCCCTGCACCACCACTGGTCCCGCTTCACCGCACTCACCGCCCGCCTCGACCGGCACCGCGCCACCGGCCGCGTCCGCCACCTCACCGGCCACCACGTCTGGACGATCGCCGCGACCGGCGACGACTGGACCGCGCACACACTCACCGGCCCGGAAGGGGACACCGCCACCGCCGCCCCGCGCGCCCGCCGCGTCCTCCTCGCGACCGGCGCCACCGAACGCCACCTCCCCTTTCCCGGCTGGACCCTGCCCGGCGTCGTCGGCGCGGCCGGCGCCCAGGCCATGCTCAAGTCGGGGCTCGTCCTGCCCGGCCGGCGCGTCGTCGTCGCCGGAAGCGGACCGCTGCTCCAGGCCGTCGCCCTCTCCCTGGCCCGCGCCGGAGCCCGCGTGCCCGCGCTCGTGGAGGCCGCCGGGTACGGGGCGTACGCCCGCGCGCCCCACGTCCTGGCCGGCAACCCGGACCGGCTCGCCGAGGGCG
>NZ_JAKRGC010000314.1 GCF_022347745.1 Streptomyces sp. OfavH-34-F | reverse complement strand
CGTCGCGCAGGCGGAGCGCGACCTGCCCGGCCGCCGCCTCAGCCGGACCGATCACCGCCTGGTACGGGACCAGCCTGGCCTCCCGGACCCGGGCGCCCAGGCTGCCCCGCTCCCGGCCGGCGACCTCCGCGCGCAGGCCCAGCTCGGCGCACCGCGCGGCCAGCGCCTCGGCGTCGGGGAGTTCGGCGTCGGACACGGGCAGGATCGCCAGCTGTTTCGGGGAGAGCCAGGCCGGGAACGCGCCGCCGTGCTGCTCGATGAGGTGGGCGACGGCCCGCTCGACGCTGCCGATGATGCTGCGGTGCACCATGACCGGACGGTGCTTCGCCCCGTCGGCCCCGATGTACTGGAGGTCGAAGCGCTCCGGCTGGTGGAAGTCCACCTGGACGGTCGACAGGGTCGACTCACGGCCCGCCGGGTCCGCGACCTGGACGTCGATCTTCGGCCCGTAGAACGCGGCCTCGCCCTCCGCCGCCTCGTACGGCAGCCCCGACGCCTCCAGCACCTCGGTCAGCAGCGCGGTCGAACGCCGCCACAGTTCCGGGGCGGCCACGTACTTCCCGCCCGGCCCCGGCAGGGACAGCCGGAACCGGGCCGGGCGGATGCCCAGCGCCTCGTACGCCTCCCGGATCATCTCCAGCGCACCCCGCGCCTCCCCGGCGACCTGGTCGAGGGTGCAGAAGATGTGCGCGTCGTTCAGCTGGATGGCCCGTACGCGGGTGAGCCCGCCGAGCACCCCGGACAGCTCCGCGCGGTACATGCCGCCCAGCTCCGCCATCCGCAGCGGCAGTTCGCGGTAGCTGTGCGCCCGCGAGCGGAAGATCACCGCGTGGTGCGGGCACAGGCTGGGCCGCAGCACCAGCTGCCCGTCGCCGACGTCCACCGGCGGGAACATGTCCTCGCTGTAGTGCGCCCAGTGCCCCGACAGCTCGTACAGCTCCCGCTTCCCCAGCACGGGCGAGTACACATGGCGGTAGCCCGCCCGCCGTTCGGCGTCCCGGACGTACTCCTCCAGGACGTGCCGCAGCACCGCCCCGTCCGGCAGCCAGTAGGGGAGACCCGCGCCGATCAGCGGGTCGGTGTCGAACAGCTCCAGCTCGCGCCCGAGCTTGCGGTGGTCGTGCATGGTGGTCTCCTCGTGTACGGAGGCGAGTCACCCGGCACGGCGAAGCCCCGGGGCACTCGCCCCGGGGCTTCGTCACTGGTCATCAGTCAGCGCGCCGGGACACTCTCCGGCGTCGTCGTCATGGCGGCAGGCTGCATAGCGCCGATGCTAGCGACGGCTCTCCGCAGCCCGCATCCGGTTTTCCGCCCGGACGTGGCGGGAAGGGCCCCGCTCACTTCGTCCCGACCGAGTCCAGGTGCGCGAAGACCACCACGTTGTCCTCGTAGTCCTTCGCCTTCCGGTCGTAGTTGCCGCCGCAGGTGATCAGGCGCAGCTGCGCGTCCGGGGTGTCGGCGTACACCTTGTCGTCCGGGAAGTCCGCCTTGCTGAACGTCTCCACACTGTCCACGGAGAACGAGGCCACCGTCCCGTCGGCGCGGGTGATGTCCACGGTCGCGCCGGGTTTCAGGAACCGCAGCTGGAGGAAGACGGCCGGCCCGGTCGTGGTGTCCACATGGCCCGCCACGATCGACGTCCCCAGCTCGCCGGGTGCCGGCCCGTCCTTGAACCAGCCGACCAGGTTCTTGTCGTTCGGCGGCGGCGCGTCGAGCCGTCCCGAGGGCCCAATCGACAGCGGCGTGAACGGCGCGTCCACCGCGATCGACGCGATGCGCAGCCGCGTCGGCTCCGAACGGGGCAGCGACGGCGACTCGTCCGGCTCGCCGGCCGCCGCACCGGCGGAGGCGGAGGCGGACGGGGAGGCGGCGGCGGAGACCGCGACCGAGGGAGCGGGCGGCTTGTCGTCCACCGGCGAACCGATGGAGTGGTAGATCAGGACCATGCCGAGCCCGGCCACCGCGAGGGGCCAGAACAGGGCCCGGCTCAAAGAACCGGTGGGGGCCGCGGTTCCGGGGGCGGGGGATTCGGAGGTCTGCGGGGCGGCCATGGGGAACGTGCCTTTCGTCCGGGCGGGTGCGGTACGAGGGGGAAAACGCGGGCGCCGCGGCCGCCGTCCGCAGGGACGGCGACCGCGACGGCAAGGACCCGCGGGCCGGTCAGGCCATCGCACCGCCGGACGCCTGGCGGCGGCGGAGCCGGTACGCGGCGACACCCGCGCCACCGAGGAGCAGCAGCGAACCGGCGGCCAGACCGCTGCCGGTCATCGCCATCGCACCGCCACCCGTGTGCATGCCGCCCTGCGGCTTCTGCTCGTCCTTGTACTTCCCGCCCTCGTCGCCCGGCTTCCACTCGCTCACGGTCTGCGCGAGCGCGCCGCCACCGGCGTGGACACCACCGGCGGGCTTGTCCTCGTTCTTGTACTTGCCGCCTTCGTCGCCGGGCTGCCATTCCTTGCTGACGGTCTTGGCGAGGGCGCCGCCTCCGGTGTGGACGCCGCCGTGGGGCTTGTCGGCGTCCTTGTACTTGCCGCCCTCGTCGCCGGGCTGCCACTCCTTGGCGACGGTCTTGGCGAGGGCGCCGCCTCCGGTGTGGACGCCGCCGTGGGGCTTGTCGGCGTCCTTGTACTTGCCGCCCTCGTCGCCGGGCTGCCACTCCTTGGCGATCGTCTTCGACAGGGCGCCGCCACCGGCGTGGACGCCACCGTGCGGCTTGTCCTTCTTCCAGCCGCCGTCGGAGTCCCCGTGCTCGGCGGCGGACGAACCGCCGTGGTTCTGGTCGGCGGCCACCGTCATCGCGTAGGCCGTCGGGGTCGTGATGGTGAGTACCGCCGTGACGGCGGCCGAAGCGAACAGCGTGCGGGCAGAGCGCATCTGTCACATGTCCTTTCGTCGCCCCTGCGAGGAGTGACGGTGTGTCGACTCCTGGTGACGCAGCGGCTACGTGAACCACCGTCGAGCCGAACCGGGGACCGCGCCATCGGGAGAGCGCCGCATGGGGGCCGTGCCATGGGCCCAACGAGTGGCTGCGAACGGAACATCACCCATTGGACGGCATGGCGCACCCCCGCGAGGTTTGGCCACCGCCCCGCACGACCGGGCGCCCGGCCCGTGCCCGCACCCCGTCAGTTCAGCAGCGCCCGCGCCGCCCGCGCACCGCGCCGCACCGCCTCCGCCGCGTCCGGGTCCACGCCCTCGACGACCCGCGCGTACTCCTCCATCGCGGCCGCGCCCCGCAGGAACTGCCCGGAGCGCACCAGCAGCTGGGCGTGCTCGTAGCGCAGCGCCGCCGGGTGCGACGGCAGGAGCAGGGACAGCTCCACCGCCCACAGCGCCACCGCCGTGTGCTCCGGGCGGGCCGCCGCCCAGGCCCGGATGTTGTTCAGGACCCGCAGCACCACCTCCAGCGGGCGCGCCGGCTCCAGCGACGACGGCTCCCACCGCTCCCCGGTCGCGCTCGTCACCATCAGCTCCGCGTCCTGGTCCGACAGCGGCCGCCCCCCGGCGAAGGGATCGGCCAGCACCCGCTCGGCCGGATCGCCGAACCCGACGACGAAGTGACCCGGCAGCGCCACCCCGTACACCGGGGCACCCGCCCGCCGGGCGACCTCGATCCACACCACCGACAGCAGGATCGGCAGCCCGCGCCGCCGCCGCAGCACCTCGTGCAGCAGGGACGACTCCAGACGCCGGTAGTCGGCCGCGGAACCCTCGAAGCCGTACCGCTCACCGAGCAGTTCGGCCAGCGCCGACGCCCAGGCGCGGGCGCCGCGCACCCCGTAGGGGAGCTGCCCGGCGAGCCGGTCCAGCTCGATCTGCGCCTCGTCGATCCCGCGCGCGTCCAGCTCCGGATCGGCCACCGCCGCCACCAGCAGGCACAGGAGCGCCAGATCGGGCCGTTCGGCGCGGGCCTCCTCCGCGAACCGGCGGCGCAGTTCCTCGCGGTCGTTCTCCTCGACGCCCACGGTCACACCGGCCGGAAGTGGTGGTACAGGTGGTGGACCGCGAAGCCCATCCCCTCGTACAGGGCGCGGGCGCCCTCGTTGTCCGCCTCCACCTGGAGCCAGGCCGCGGACGCGCCCTCGTCCGTCGCCTGCCGGGCCAGCGCGGTCATCACGGCGGTCGCCAGCCCCCGGCGCCGGTGCTCGGGGGCCACCTCGACCGCCATGAACCCGGCCCACCGCCCGTCCACCACGCACCGCCCGATCGCGGCGGGCGCCTCCTCGCCCGGCTCGCCGGGCACGGTGGCGAACCACACCGAGGGCCCGCCGTGCAGCACGGCCGCCACCTCCGGGCCCGGTGCCCCGACGCGCTGGTAGCGGGCGAGCCACTCCGGCCCGGCCGTGCGGGACAACCGGACGCGGGACACCTCGGCCGGCAGGTCCCCGACCGGGGCGAGCGCCGCGACGCGCAGCTCCGCCGTCACCTCGCGCCGCCAGCCCCGCTCCTCAAGGGCCGCGCACAACTCCTCCTGCGCCCCCTCGGCCCCGGTCGCCGTCTGGATGTACGCGGGCAGTTCCCGGTCCGCGTACCACTGGCGGACACGCCCGAGCGCCGCGTCGAGCGGAACGCCGGGGTCGCCGAGGGGCAGCACCGAGTTGGCGCGGCGGGTGAATCCGGCGGAGGCGCGCAGCAGCCAGTCGCCCAGCGGTTCGCTCTCCACGGGCGGCCAGGCGCGGGCGGAGACCCGGGCGAGTTCGGCGAAGGTGGCGGCGGGGCCGCGCCGCCGGGCCGGGGCGGACGGCACGACCTTCCCCGCGACCAGGGAGGACGCGGGGATGCGCACCGACTCGCCGCTGCGGGGTGTGACGGACAGCACACCGTCGTCCCACGATGTGAGAACGCCGACCGTGTCGGTGAATTTCGGGCCCTGGGGGCCGTCTTCGGTCAAACGCCGGACTGATACCCGTTTGCCCACGTCAGCTGGTGCAATTCGGACCTCCAGCCGTCCGCCGATGGTGAATTCCACAGCTCTGTCCGCCCCTCCTGTTCGGTTCGTGCCCGCGAACGGAGATACTAGGGGCGGGCATCGACGACGCCGCGCTCCCGCGCGAGAGCCAACGCCCTACCGAGGAGGAACGACAGCGTGACCTACGTCATCGCGCAGCCTTGTGTCGACGTCAAGGACAAGGCCTGCATCGAAGAGTGCCCCGTCGACTGCATCTACGAGGGCCAGCGGTCCTTGTACATCCACCCGGACGAGTGTGTCGACTGCGGAGCCTGCGAGCCGGTCTGCCCCGTGGAAGCGATCTTCTACGAGGACGACACCCCGGACGAGTGGAAGGACTACTACAAGGCGAACGTCGAGTTCTTCGACGACCTCGGGTCGCCGGGTGGTGCCTCCAAGCTGGGCCTGATCGAGCGGGACCACCCGTTCGTCGCCGCGCTGCCGCCGCAGAACCAGTAACAGCGCCCGGCACGTGCGCCGCCGCGGTCCCGTACGGCTCGTCGCCGTGCGGGACCGCGGTGTTTCCCGCCCGCCCTCCCGGACCGCCCGCGTGACCCCCGTACGAGAAAGCAGAGAGCCGTGTCCGCAGTCTCCTCCCGCCTCCCGGTCTTCCCCTGGGACAAGCTGGCGCCCTACAAGTCGACGGCCCAGGCCCACCCGGACGGCATCGTGGACCTGTCCGTGGGCACGCCCGTGGACCCGGTGCCCGAGCTGATCCGGCAGGCGCTCGTCGCGGCCGCGGACAGCCCCGGCTATCCGACGGTGTGGGGGACCGCCGAACTGCGGGACGCGCTCACCGGCTGGGTGGAGCGGCGGCTGGGCGCGGTCGGGGTGGCCCACGAGAACGTGCTGCCGGTCGTCGGCTCCAAGGAACTGGTGGCCTGGCTGCCGACCCAGCTGGGCCTCGGCCCCGGCGACAAGGTCGCCTACCCGCGCCTCGCCTACCCCACGTACGAGGTCGGCGCGCGGCTCTGCGGCGCCGAACCGGTGGTGTACGACGACCCGACCGCGCTCGACCCGGCCGGCCTCAAGCTGCTCTGGCTCAACTCGCCGTCCAACCCCACCGGCCGGGTCCTCGCCCAGGACGAACTGGTCCGGATCGTCGCCTGGGCCCGCGAGCACGGTGTGCTGGTCTTCAGCGACGAGTGCTACCTGGAGCTGGGCTGGGAGGCCGAACCGGTCTCCGTGCTCCACCCGGACGTGTGCGGCGGTACGTACGAGGGGATCGTCGCCGTCCACTCGCTGTCCAAGCGGTCCAACCTGGCCGGGTACCGCGCCGCGTTCATCGCGGGCGACGCGGCCGTGCTCGGCGAGCTGCTCCAGATCCGCAAGCACGGCGGAATGATGACGCCCGCCCCCGTCCAGGCGGCGACCGTCGCCGCCCTCGGCGACGACGCGCACGTGGCCGAACAGCGCACCCGGTACGCCGCCCGGCGCGCCGCCCTGCGCGCCGCCCTGGAGGCGCACGGCTTCCGCATCGAGCACAGCGAGGCGAGCCTCTACCTCTGGGCGACCCGCGACGAACCGTGCTGGCAGACCGTGGCGTACCTCGCCGAACTGGGCATCCTGGTGGCGCCCGGCGACTTCTACGGACCGGCCGGCGACCGCTTCGTGCGGGTCGCGTTCACGGCCACCGACGAGCGCGTCGAGGCCGCGGTCAAGCGCCTGGGCTGAGCACACGCGCACGCGGGGGCCGCGAGGAGTACGCACTCCCCGCGGCCCCCGCGTCGTGGGCCGGGACGGACTCAGCCGAGCGGCAGGCCCTTGGCCAGGGAGTCGGCGGACAGGCCGCCGCCCTTGCCCTTCGCACCCTTGCCGTGCGTGACCTTCTGGGCCGCCGGGCCGGCCTTGGAGCCGAGGTCGGTCACCGCCTTGCCGGCCACCGGCAGCGTGGTGCCGACGACCTTGCCGCCGGTCTTGCCCGCGGTGTCGGAGACCGGCTTGGCGGCCCCTTCGACCGTCTTGCCGAGACCGGAGCCCTCGACGCTGGTGAGGCCACCGAGGTCCGCGGTCTGCGGAAGCCCCGCGGCACCCGCGGCACCGGCCGCACCGACCACGGGGGCCGCACCCGCCGCGATCAGCAGCGCGGTACGGGCGATCCGGCGGGTCAGGGGGAGGGACATGATGCTCCTTCGACGGGAGAGGAAAACGGGCTGTCCGTGGCTCGGACGCACTGACAACCGCCGTGGGGGCGGGTGAGGTTGCGGTACGCCGACGTAAAGAACTGGCAATGCGTCGGATAATCCGCAACGGAGGAACCAGGGCAAACAGTGCGCGCCGCGCCCGCCCGCCGAACCGTCACTCCCCTTACGGGACACGGCTCGCGGAGAACGGCGCGCCGGGGTTCCGGCCGCCGCCCACGGGCCGCCCGGAGCATGCGACGGTACGCCCGCAGGGGCGAAGGCTCGTACGCGTGCGCGGGCACCCCTCGGTGCCGTTCGCCCGGGGTCAGCGCACCAGGCGCAGCCGTACCTCGCCCGTGTCGGAGGCCCGCAGCCGCGCCGTCTCGCGGTCCGTGCGCCAGCCCTCCCCGGCCGCCCACACCCGGCCCCCGTAGGCGACTTCGTCGATGCCCAGCGCCTCGGACTGGGCCACCGCCCAGTGCGCCAGCTCCCAGCCCCGCTGCGGCACCCCGTC
>NZ_JAKRGC010000313.1 GCF_022347745.1 Streptomyces sp. OfavH-34-F | reverse complement strand
GGCAGCCCGCCCGGGCCGCCCAGCACGCCACGTTGGCGCCCGCGCCGCCCGCCCGGGTACGGATCACGGCGGCCGTGTCCGTGCCGCGGGCCAGCGCCGCCGTGTGCCGGGCCACCACATCGGTGACCACGTCCCCGACGACGAGGAGGCCGCCGCTCACCGCGCCGCCCAGGCGATCGCGATGCGGGCGGCGAGCGCCACGTTGCCCCGGACCGCCGCGAGGTTGGCCTCCAGCGAGGCGCCCCCGGTGTGCCGCACCAGATGGCCGAGAAGGAACGGTGTGACCGCCTGCCCCGTGATCCCCCGCTCCCGGCAGGCTTCCAGCGCCTCCGCCAGCACCCGGTCGTGCAGCGCGGGGTCCAGCTGCTCCGCCTCCGGCACCGGATTGGCCACGATCAGCGCGGCCCCGGGGCCACCGAGCGCGTCCCCGGCCCGCATCACCTCGGCGACCTCCTCGGGCGAGGTCACCGTCCAGTCGACCGGCTCGCCGGAACTGCGCAGGTAGAAGCCGGGGAACGTGTCGGTGCCGTAGCCGAGCACCCCGACGCCCAGCGTCTCCAGCCGTTGCAGCGTGGCCGGGACGTCCAGGATCGACTTCACGCCCGCGCAGACCACGGTGATCCCGGTCCGGGCCAGCAGCCGCAGGTCCGCCGACTCGTCCTGCGTCCGCGTCCAGCCCCGGTGCACCCCGCCGAGGCCGCCCGTCGCGAAGATCCGCAGCCCCGACCGGGCCGCCAGGAACGCGGTCGCGGACACGGTCGTCGCCCCGCTCGCCCCGGCCGCCAGCGCCGGGGCGAGGTCGCGGTGGCCCAGCTTCCGCATCCCCTCGTCCTCGGCCACCCGCTCCAGCTGCGCCTCGTCCAGCCCGATCCTGGCCCGGCCGTCCAGCACGGCGACGGTCGCGGGCACGGCGCCGGCGGACCGGACGAGTCCTTCCAGCTCCCCGGCGACCCGCAGATTGCGGGGGCGGGGCAGACCGTGGGCGATGATCGTCGACTCCAGGGCGACGACCGGCCGGCCGGCGTCGAGGGCGGCCCGCACCTCGGCGGAGAGGACCGGCGCGTACGGGGTGGTACCGAGCGGCGCGTTGAGTGACATGTGCACATCCCTGTCGCGGCTGGCCGGCACTCAAACGCCAGGCCCCGCCCGGGTGGCTCGAAACCTCCCACCGCCCTGCGCCGACCGCTCGTTCACGGCCGTCGCCCCCCCGGGCCGGCCGGCGCCCCCGTCAGAACAGCGGGGCGGGCAGGACCCCCTCCAGGGCCAGCAGCCGACGCTTCGTCTCCAGGCCGCCGCCGAAGCCGCCCAGCCCGCCGTCGCTCTCCACCACCCGGTGGCACGGCACCACCACCGGCAGGGGATTGGAGCCCATGGCCGCGCCCACGGCCTGGGCCGCCCCCGGCCGGCCCGCCCGCTCCGCCAGCTCGCCGTACCCCGCGACCGTTCCGTACGGCACGCCGCGCGCCAGCTCGCGCAGGACCTGGCGGTTGAAGCCCCCGGTCAGCGACCAGTCCAGGTCGAGCGAGAACTCCCGCAGCGTGCCCGCGAAGTACGCGGCGAGCTGGCGGACCGGCTCGGCCAGCCGGGCGGAGCCGGGCGCCTCGGCAGGCTCCGCGCCGAGCCGGCCGCGCAGCCGGTCCAGCGCCGCGTCCCGTATCCCCGGGCGGGCGTGGAACACGACGTTCACCAGCCCCGTCCCGGTGGCGGCCAGCATCAGCGGACCGATGTCGCTCCCGACGACGGTCCACTCGACGACCCCGTTGCTGTCCATGCCCCCACCGTACGGGCGCCCACCGACAGCGGGGCCGCCTTCCGGCCGGATCAGCCGTCCGTGGCCTCGCGGACCACGTCCGGGGTGTTGGTGATGATGCCGTCCACGCCCATCCCGGCCACCTGGACCGCGGCCGCCGCGTCGTTCACCGTCCAGGTGTTCACCCGGAGCGGCTTGCCGTGCGGGCCCTTCAGCGCGTGCGCGGCCGCCACGTAGTCGCCGGACAGCTTCGTCCACGACGGGTTGACCTGGTCGGCGAACGCCGCGTACGCGGGCAGCTCGGCGACGGGCGGGTTGCCCAGGAAGCCGGTGACGAGGTCCGGGCGCAGCGAGTGCACCGTGCGCACGCTGTCCGCGCCGAAGCTCTGGATCACCAGCCGGTCCCGGACATGGGCGCGATCCAGCCAGCCCTCCTCGTTGAGCACCCGGAGCGTGGTCCGCTCGATGCCCGGGTACAGCTCCGGGCTCTTGATCTCCAGCAGCAGGTTCTGCCGGTTGTGGGTCAGCCGCCGCAGGTACTGGCGCAGCGTCGGCACGCGCGTGCCCGCGTACCGCTGGTCGAACCAGCTGCCCGCGTCGAGGCGGGCGATCTCGTCGAGCGTGAAGTCCCGGACCGCCCAGGGCGCACGGTCCGGGAAGACCTCCTCCACGTTCGTCGTCCGCTTCAGGTCCGTGTCGTGCAGGACGACCGGCACCCCGTCCTTGGTGAGCTGGACGTCGTTCTCCACCCAGTCGAAGCCCATCCGGTCGGCCCGGTCCACGGCCACGAGGGTGTTCTCGGGGGCGTACGCCGAGGCGCCCCGGTGTGCGTAGACGAGCGGGCCGCGCGCCTGGGCGTCGGTGGCCTGGCGCACCGGGGCGAGCTGCGCCGGCGGCCGGATCACGGGGGTGTCCCCGGCCGGCGGACCGGGGTTCGGCATCAGCAACGTGCCGGCGCCCATGACGGCGGCGGCGGCGACGGAGGCGGTAGCGGTGCCTGCGTACACGTGGACTCCTTGCGTCAGAGTTGCGGACGGCCCGAGCGTCCCAGCCGGCCCCGAACGGAGGACAGGCGAAGGATGGCCACCGTGTGAACGCGCCCCGCAGACCGTGTCACGCACCGCCGACCCGGTCGATAAGATGCGGCACTTCTGTTGTGTCCGCCGGGCCTTGCGCCCGGACGACAGGCCCTGGGATCGTCCTGACCCGGAGCTTGCTGCTGAAGGGCGTACAAGGATGCAGGGCACAATCGACGGCTTCGGCTACGGGGCGGTGACCCCTGCGGCGGCGTTCCTCATGGCATGCCTCGGCGCGGCGCTCGGTCTGCGCTGCACCACGCGGTCACTGCGCACCGGCCGTTCCTTCAGGGCCGGCTGGCTGGCGCTCGGGGCGACCTCCATCGGTTCGGGGATCTGGACCATGCACTTCGTCGCGATGGTGGGGTTCTCCGTCGAAGAGGTGACGATCGGCTACGACAAACCGATCACCTTCGCCAGCCTCGCCGTCGCGATCGTCGTGGTCGGCCTCGGAATCTTTCTCGTCGGGTACCGGGGCGCCACCCGGATGGCCCTGGTGACGGGAGGCACGATCACCGGGCTCGGTGTCGCCTCCATGCATTACCTCGGCATGGCGGGCATGCGGCTTGATGGGCGGTTCGAGTACGACACGCTGACCGTGGCCCTCTCCGTGGTCATCGCCGTGGTGGCCTCGACCGCCGCGCTGTGGGCCGCCGTCTCCATCCACGGCTTCCTGCCGAGCCTCGGCGCGAGCGTCGTGATGGGCGTCGCGGTCAGCGGCATGCACTACACCGGGATGGCCGCGCTCCGGGTCCACCTCCACCCCGCCGCGCTGAACGAGGGCGCGCCCCCCGGGGACGGCGCCGCCGACCTCCTGGTGCCGATGCTGCTCGGACCCGTCTGCTTCCTGGTGGTGGCCGCCGTCGTGGTCATGTTCGACCCGCTGGTGGTCATGGGCACGCCCGACTGGGACGACCCGCTGGCCGCGCCCGGCCACCGCGCGCCCGGCATCCCGGCGCAGGTGCCCCGCTTCGGCACGTACGCCGACCCGGCGTCCTTCTCCGCCCGGCCGCGGGACGCCGTACGCCCCGTGGACTGGTGAAACGCCCCCGCGCGGCCGCCGGCGGAGCCCGTTGTCAGTGGCGGGCCGTACGGTGGATGCATGCGGCCAGTCTCGAAGATCGAACGTACGGTGGCGCCTTTCGAGGTCGTCAGCCCCTACCAGCCCAGCGGTGACCAGCCCGCGGCCATCGCCGAGCTGGAGAAGCGCGTCCGCGCCGGCGAGAAGGACGTCGTGCTCCTCGGCGCGACCGGTACCGGCAAGTCCGCCACCACCGCCTGGATGATCGAGAAGCTGCAGCGCCCCACCCTGGTGATGGCGCCGAACAAGACGCTCGCCGCCCAGCTGGCCAACGAGTTCCGCGAACTCCTGCCCAACAACGCCATCGAGTACTTCGTCTCGTACTACGACTACTACCAGCCCGAGGCGTACGTCCCCCAGTCGGACACGTACATCGAGAAGGACTCCTCGATCAACGAGGAGGTCGAGCGGCTGCGCCACTCCGCGACCAACTCGCTGCTCACCCGGCGCGACGTCGTCGTGGTCGCCTCCGTCTCCTGCATCTACGGCCTCGGTACGCCGCAGGAGTACGTGGACCGCATGGTCCAGCTCAAGGTCGGCGAGGAGATCGACCGCGACCAGCTGCTGCGCCGCTTCGTGGAGATCCAGTACACCCGCAACGACCTGGCCTTCACCCGGGGCACCTTCCGGGTGCGCGGCGACACCATCGAGATCTTCCCGGTCTACGAGGAGCTGGCCGTCCGCATCGAGATGTTCGGCGACGAGATCGAGGCCCTGTCCACGCTGCACCCGATCACCGGCGAGGTCATCAGCGAGGACCGGTCGCTGCACGTCTTCCCCGCCAGCCACTACGTGGCCGGTCCGGAGCGCATGGAGAAGGCCGTCAGCGGCATCGAGCAGGAGCTGGAGCAGCGCCTGGCCGAGCTGGAGAAGCAGGGCAAGCTGCTGGAGGCCCAGCGGCTGCGCATGCGCACGACGTACGACATCGAGATGCTGCGCCAGATCGGCACCTGCTCCGGCGTCGAGAACTACTCGATGCACTTCGACGGCCGTTCCCCCGGCACCGCCCCCAACACCCTCCTCGACTACTTCCCCGAGGACTTCCTCCTGGTCCTCGACGAGTCGCACGTCACCGTGCCGCAGATCGGCGCCATGTACGAGGGCGACGCCTCCCGCAAGCGGACCCTGGTCGACCACGGCTTCCGGCTGCCGTCCGCCCTGGACAACCGCCCGCTGAAGTGGGAGGAGTTCCTCCAGCGGATCAACCAGACGGTCTACCTCTCCGCGACGCCGGGCGCCTACGAGCTGTCCCGCGGCGACGGGTTCGTGGAGCAGATCATCCGCCCCACCGGTCTGGTCGACCCGGAGGTCGTCGTCAAGCCCACCGAGGGCCAGATCGACGACCTGGTGCACGAGATCCGCGAACGCGCCGAGCGGGACGAACGCGTCCTGGTCACCACGCTCACCAAGAAGATGGCGGAGGACCTCACCGACTACTTCCTGGAGCTGGGCATCCGGGTCCGCTACCTCCACAGCGACGTGGACACGCTGCGCCGCATCGAACTGCTCCGCGAGCTGCGCTCCGGCGAGTACGACGTGCTGGTCGGCATCAACCTCCTGCGCGAGGGCCTCGACCTGCCCGAGGTGTCCCTCGTGGCCATCCTGGACGCCGACAAGCAGGGCTTCCTGCGCTCGGGCACCTCGCTGATCCAGACCATCGGCCGCGCCGCGCGCAACGTCTCGGGCCAGGTCCACATGTACGCGGACAAGGTCACCCCGGCCATGGCCCAGGCGATCGACGAGACCAACCGGCGCCGCGAGAAGCAGATCGCGTACAACACCGAGCGCGGCATCGACCCGCAGCCGCTGCGCAAGAAGATCAACGACATCGTCGCCACCATCGCCCGCGAGGAGGTGGACACCGAACAGCTCCTCGGCACCGGCTACCGCCAGGGCAAGGAGGCCAAGGCCCCGGTGCCCGCCCTCGGCAAGCACGCCGTGCCGGGCGACGGCAAGGCGGCGCGGTCCGGCAAGGGGGCCGGGCGCGGCCGGGACGCGGCCGCGGTCACCGACCGGCCGGCCACCGAACTCGCCGGGATCATCGAGGAGATGACGGACCGGATGCGCGCCGCCGCCGCTGACCTCCAGTTCGAGGTCGCCGCCCGGCTGCGCGACGAGGTGGGCGAGCTGAAGAAGGAGCTGCGCCAGATGCGCGAGGCGGGCCTGGCCTGACGGCCGGGCGCGCGACAAACGCGCGGCGGGTCCGCAGGGGCCCGCCGTGTGTTGCAGGAACGACACAAAACGGCCCGCGCCCTCCGCGCGGGTGACACCACTGCGTAGGGTGCTGGGCAACCGCACAAGGACGGTTGCGGGGAAAGCGGAGAGGGGACAGCGCGTGACGGTCAATATGACCAAGGGTCAGGCCATCAGCCTGCAGAAGAGCGATGGGGGGACCCTGACCGCGGTACGGATGGGGCTCGGCTGGCAGGCGGCACCGCGCCGCGGTCTGTTCGGCTCGCGCACCCGGGAGATCGACCTGGACGCCTCGGCGGTCCTGTTCGCCGACAAGCAGCCGGTCGACGTGGTGTTCTTCCGCCACCTGACCAGCGACGACGGCTCGGTCCGGCACACGGGCGACAACCTCGTGGGCGGCGCCGGCTCCGGCGGCGACGACGAGGCGATCCTCGTGGACCTCCAGCGGGTGCCGGTCCACATCGACCAGATCGTCTTCACGGTGAACTCCTTCACCGGCCAGACGTTCCAGGAGGTGCAGAACGCCTTCTGCCGCATCGTGGACGAGACCAACGGCCAGGAGCTGGCGCGCTACACGCTGGACGGCGGCGGGCAGTACACCGCGCAGATCATGGCGAAGGTGCACCGCGCGGGCAACGCCTGGAAGATGACCGCCATCGGCAGCCCGGCCAACGGCCGTACCTTCCAGGACCTCATGCCGGCGATCCTGCCGCACCTGTAGTCGGCACCGGACCCGCGCGGACGGGTCCGCATCGGGGCACGGGCAGCTCCCGGAGGCATCGGCCGCCGGGAGCTGCCCGTGTCGCGGCACCACCCGGCACGACCACCAGCACCATCACGCGCCACGCCACAGCACACCAGCAACAACTCGTCGAGGGGACACGGCAATGACGGCCGAGCTGGTCCGGGGGCAGAACCACACCTTGCCCCAGACCCGTCTGGAGATCCGGATATCGGCCGGGACGCCCGTCGTGGCCGGTGCCACGCTCGGCGACGAGCACGGCAGGGTGCCCGGCATCGAGTGGATCGCCCACCCCGGCTCCCCGCAGCTGCACGGCATCGAGGTCTCCCGGCAGGCCGCCGCGGGGCACCGGCTCGCCGTCGACCTCGACGCCCTGCCCGACGGGGTCCACCGGGTCACGGTGCTGCTGGCCCTCCCCTCGGGCGCCGGCGGCCCCGCCACCTTCGGCTCCGTCGCCTCGCCCTTCGTCGCGGTCACCGGCCTCGACGGCGACGAGATCGCCACGTTCACCCTGACCGGCCTCGACAGCGAGTCCGCGGTCACCGCCCTGGAGCTGTACCGCCGCCAGGGCGCCTGGAAGGTCCGGGCGGTCGGCCAGGGGTACGCGGGGGGCCTCGCCGCCATGCTCGCCGACCAGGGCGTGGACCGGGCCGCCGAGCTGGCCGGCACCATCCAGGAGGCGGTCGCCCGCGGGCTGGCCCGCTCGGTGGCCCCGCCGCCGCCCCGCACCCCGGAGACCGACCGCGTCCGGCACGCCCC
>NZ_JAKRGC010000312.1 GCF_022347745.1 Streptomyces sp. OfavH-34-F | reverse complement strand
GGGGTGGCCGGGCACGAGGTCCGCCTCGACCTCCCCGCACCGCAGGTCCGCCGGGCCGGTCAGCCCGGTCGCCGCGCAGTCCCCCCAGTCGATCGTCCGGGCCTGCGCGGCGCCGGCCGGCTGGGGGGTGACCAGCACGGCCGGCAGCGCGAGCGCCGTGGCTGCGGCGGCCAGAGCCGCCAGGGAACGCGTCACACGTGCTCCTGTTCGATGAGTCGTCACGGGAATGTCCCCGACACGGGGATCACGCCCCGGCGACGGCGGCCCGGGGGTCCACGCCGTCGAGTCGGGGGATGCCGAAGTAGGTCGAGAGGGCGAGCGTCCCGGAGACCACCGCGACGAAGGCGTCCTGGGCGTGCGGGTAGCGCTCGTGGTAGTCGGCCATCGACTGGGCGCGCTGGAAGTAGTCCTCGCGGCTGCGCTGCGGGTCGTAGAAGTACCGCACGTAGTCCAGGAAGCTGCCGACCATGTCGTTGATGCCGCGGTGGTACGCCTCGAACGCCTCGTCCTCGAGGTCCGGGCGGCGGATCGCCACGTCCGCGGCGGCCGCCACCGCGTCCGCGGCGAGCACGGCGAGGCACACGCCGCCGGAGAACAGCGGGTCGATGAACCCGCCGGCGTCACCGGCCGCGAGCCAGCCGGGCCCGGAGAAGCGCTCGACGCGGTAGGACCAGTCCCGGGTGGTGCGGAACTCGCCGGTCTGCTCGCTGCCCTCCAGCAGCTTCTGGAGCTGCACGGTGGACTTCACGTTCTGCCGGTACAGCTCCTCCAGGCCGGTGCCCGACTCGGAGAGGTGCTGGGTCGTCGTCACGTAGCCGACGCTGAGCTTGTTCGGCTTGTCCTCGACCGGGATCGCCCAGAACCAGCCGTCCGGCACGCGCTCGATGAGGATGTTGCCCTCCTGGCCCGCCGGGAGGTCGCCGGCCGGCGAGAAGTAGGTCCAGTACGCGACGTTGCGCAGGTCGTCCTGCCACTCGACGCTCGTCAGCTTCCGGGTCAGGACGCGCGCCTGGCCGGAGGCGTCGATGACGAGGGGGGCCCGGACCTCGGTGCTGGGGCCGTGGGACGGCAGGCAGCGGACGCCGGTGACCCGGTCGCCGTCCTTGAGCAGGCCGGTGACCGGGGTGTTCTCCAGGACGGTGGCGCCGAGTTCACGCGCCCGGTCGAGCAGCAGCTTGTCGAACTCGGCCCGCCGCACGTGGTACGAGTACGAGTACGGCCCCTCGATCTGCGAGAAGCTGACGTTCCACAGGTCGTTCTCCGCGCCCCACACGATGGACAGGCCGTTCTTGCGCGGGAAGCCGAGCGCCTCGATGCGCTCCAGCAGGTCGAGTTCCTCGAACACGGCCATCATGCCCGTGATCAGGGATTCGCCGATGTGGTAGCGGGGGAAGGTCTCCCGCTCCAGGATCAGCACCCGGTGCCCGCGCTTGGCGAGCAGAGCCCCCGTCGTGGCGCCGGCCGGGCCTCCGCCCACGATGACGGCGTCGTACTGCTGCTCGGGAACCTGCATCTCGTACCCCTTACTCTGAACGGTTCGTGAACGGCTCGTGCGCGTGCTCCCGAGCGGCGCGGGAGCACGCGAGGTCAGACCCGGCGCACGGCGCAGGCGGCGGTGCCGCCGGGCATCCGGTGGCGGTTGCGGGCGATGAGGCGGTACACGCCCAGCGCCGCCCAGCGCAGGGGCGGCAGCGGCAGCAGCGGGCCGGCCGCCCGCCAGCCCCGGTGCGGGCTGCCGCGCAGCAGCGCGGCGAAGCCCTGGACCCCGCCGCGCAGGCGGCCGGCGGCGTCGACGTGCACCACCTCGTGGGTGCAGCGGCGCTCGCTCAGGCCCCAGGCGGCGAGGTCCTCACCCTGGTAGGGCAGGACCGGGACGCCCGGCACGGCGTGCTCCGACAGCCAGAGCACGGCCCGGGTGCAGAAGCCGCAGTCCCCGTCGTAGATCAGCACGGGGGGCTGGGTGACGGGGGTCGGCGGGATGCCTGGGGTCATGCCGGGTCACCTCGATCTGTTGGCGAGGAGCGGTGCCTCCTCTTCGCTGCCGATGCTCAGCAGTCCCTGGCGGTAGGCCGTGACCACCGCCTCGGTCCGGTTGCGCGCGGACAGCTTGCGCAGAATGCTCAGCACGTGGGAGCGGACCGTCGCCTGCGCGATGAAGAGGTTCTCCGCGATCCCCTCGTTGGAGTGGCCCGACGCGATCATGGTCAGCACCTCCATCTCCCGGCCGGTCAGCGTGGCCCGGGCGCCGCTGCGGCGCCCGGGGGTCCGCTCCGCCGGCAGGCCGATCAACTCGGCCACCAGCTGGGACGGCAGGAAGAGGTAGCCCTCGGCGACCGCGCGCACCGCGGTGATCACCTCTTCGCCGGGGCTGTCGGAGAAGAGGAAGCCGCGGGCGCCGGCCGAGAACAGGTTGCCGACGTCCTTGCCCGTGGCCTGCTTCGCGCAGACGATCAGCCCGCCGGGGGCGCCGCCCGTGCGGGCCAGCGAGCCGACCATCTCGGCGATGCGGTCGTCGCCCGCCGCCACGTTGATCTCGACCAGCCGGATGACCGAGTGGTCGTCGGTGGAGCGGCAGGTCGACGGGCCGAAGGCCGGGCAGGCCGGGTCGACCTGCAGGAAGTCCACCGCCGCGACGTCCTCCGCCCGCAGCAGGAAGTCCTTGAGCGCCTCGCGGGTGCCTGCGCGGCTGTTGACGACCTCGACGTGTATCACCCGGTGTCCGCCTCTCTGCCGTGGTGCGTGATCGACGGAACGGCCGTCATCCGAGCGGGTGCACATTGGACAGAAGCACCATCACCGGGTCGGAGGTCTCGTCGTAGCCCTTGGAGCGCGCCATGAGGAACTGCGTTCCCACCGCGTCCGGGGCGTGTTCCAGGCTGTACGAGACGTAGTTCAGGAGCGTGATGTACGGGACCGTCACCTGGAGGTCCTCCTTGCACTCGAGCCGGCCCTTCCCGACGATGGTCTGCAACTCCCCCATCGCGTCGAAGATGACCTTCTCCATCCGCCGGTCGGGGTACCACAGCACGTGCAGGAGCTTGCGCTTGTCCTGGGCGACACAGACCTCCTGCCACGGAGTCACCTCCCCGTTCGCCAGCGTGTCCCGGTAGAGCAGGTGGTTGTCGTGCACCCCGGGGTTGGGGGCGAAGAATCGCCATTCGGGCAGGAAGAAGCCGGTAGCTTCGAGCTTCTCCAGCTTCGTGAACTTCCGGGTGGGCTCCTGCTTGACCGTGGTGGCGAGGAACCAGGCGCCCAGGGAGCCGACCAGGACGGCGCGCCTGACGTTCACCAGAAGAGACATCGCTGTTCATCCATTCAGGACGGAGGAGTCGGACGCGGCGGCCAGCGGAACGCCGTCGCGGACCGCCGTGGTGACATCGCGGATGGCCTGGGCGACCTGGGCCGCGGCCCCCATGTCGGTGAGGATCGTGAAGTGATCGGCGCCCTTGATCACCCGGTGGTCACTGTTGGTGGAGAGGCCGCAGAGCTCCCGCTGGAGGTCGAGGTGGACGGGGTCGTCCTCGATCGCCCCCTCCGCGGTGAGGACGACCAGCGGAACGCCGTGCGGGAGCTTGCTGTCCCGCACCTCGTCGATGACGTGGTGCTGCCAGTCGAGGAACTCCGCCAGGGCGCCCGACCACATCTGCGGCGTGCAGGTGACCGCCATGGCCGAGGCGCGCTCGTACGGCGGCAGGCCGTCCAGCTTGGTCTTCTCCGGGGTCGCGGTGAGGTACCGCAGACCCCAGGTGGCCTGCTGGAGGCTGTCGCGGAGGTTGCCCTCGACCTGCTCGACCCCGGACGCCTGGCGGGGCGACCGGACGAGTTCGTCGGGGTGCGTGACGTCCACGAACACCATGCCGGCCACCTCGTCGGGGTGGCGCTGGGCGAAGTCCCGTACCAGCAGCCCGCCGTAGGAGTGGGCGACGAGCACGTACGGCCCGGGGCACCCGATCCCCTCCAGCGCGCTGCGCAGCTCCGCCGTGGACCGCGCGGCCGTACGGGGCTGCGGGCCCTGCTCACTGCGGCCGTTGCCGGCCCGCTCGTACGAGATCGTGGGCGCCCAGGCCGACACCTCGCGCTGCACCCAGGTCCAGCACTCGAGCGGGGAGGCCATGCCGGCCTCGAAGAGCACGGTCGGCCCTTCGCCGGGCTCGCCCATGCGCAGCACATGGAGGCTGTGGCCGCCGACGTCCACCATCGTGCCCGGACTCGGGTAGTCCCTGCGGTCCCTGCGAGCACGCAAAATCCCGTAGAGCCGCCCGGTCGCCATCACACCCGCGCACGCCGTCGCGGCCAGGCCGACACCCTTGTAGAACGAGAAGGATTTCACTCTCACCTCACCGGTACCTTGTCCACGACTGCCGTACCGGCAGTGGGATCTGCGAGCAGTTGTGTGCTGATCAGCCGCCGGTAGAGCTCGTCGCTCGCGGCCAGTTCCTCATGGGTGCCCTGCGCCCGCACCCGTCCCTTCTCCAGCACCACGATCCGGTCGGCGCTCTGCACCGTGGACAGCCGGTGCGCCGTGACCAGGACCGCGCGTTCCTTCGAGAGCGCGGTGAGCGCGTCGCGCAGGGCCCGCTCGGTCTCGCCGTCGAGCTGGGAGGTGACCTCGTCGAGCACCAGCACCTCCGGGTCGGAGAGCAGCGCGCGGGCGACGGCGATGCGCTGCCGCTGTCCGCCGGAGACGGCTCCTCCCGCCTCGCCCACCTGGGTGTCGAGGCCGTGTTCGAGACCGGCGACCCAGGGGGCGAGCGCCGCGTCCTCGACCGCGCGGGCGAGGTCCGCCTCGCCGGCGTCGGGGGCGGCGAGCAGCAGGTTCTCCCGGAGCGTGCCGTCGACGACGTACGCGTCCTGCTCCACCAGGCCGACGCGGCGGCGCAGTTCGTTCAGCGGGACGTCGCGGACGTCCGTGCCGTACAGGCTGATCCGCCCGTCGTCCCGCTCCCACAGCCGCATCGCCAGGGACAGCAGCGTCGACTTGCCGGCGCCGGAGGGTCCGACGACGGCGACCAGTCCGCGTTCGGGGAGCGACAGGGACAGGCCCGAGAGCACGGGGTTCGCCGGGTCGTAGCCGAAGCGGACGTCCTCGAAAGAGAGCGCGGACTTCCCGGCTCCGGCCTCGTCCTCGTGCGGGGCCCGCTCGCCGGGCACGGTGTCGTGCTCGACGGGGGCGCCGAGAACGGCCTGGACCCGCACCGCCGAGGCCATGCCCTGCTGGAGCTGGGCGAACGAGGTGAAGACGGTGACCAGCGGGGAGATCAGGTAGAACAGGTAGAGCAGGAAGGCCGAGTAGTCGCCGATGCTGAGCGACCCGTCCCGCATCCGCAGCGCGCCGATGGCGAAGACCAGGGCGAAGGTGGCCTGGATGCCGGTGTTGGCGGCCGGCGTCATCACCGCGGCCAGGCGGGCCTGGCGCACGCCCTCGCGGTAGGTCGCGTCCGCGTGGAGGCCCACCCGCTGCGCCTCCCGCTCCTCGGCGCGGCTGATCTTGATGGTGCTGACCGCTCCGAGTGCGCGCTGGAGCGCGGAGCCGAAGTCGCCCAGCCGCTCCTGCATGTCCGTGGTCACGGTGCGGATGCGCATGGCGACGAGGACGGAGACGACGGCGGTGACGGCCAGGCAGCCCAGCATGGTGAAGGTGAGCACCACGTCCTTGGTGAGCATCAGCGCGGTCGCGCCGATCACCGTCAGCACGCCGAGCCCGAGCGAGGCGGTGGCCTGGGTGAGGGACATGCGCAGCATGGACGTGTCGGTCACGACGCGGGCCATCAGGTCGCCGCGGCGGAAGTCGGTGAGCTGCGCCATCGGCATCCGCAGCAGCCGGCCGACCAGGGTGTGCCGCACGTCGCGCACCAGGCCGGTGCCCGCACGGGTCAGGACGTACCCCTGGGTGCCCAGGAGCAGCGCCTCGGCCACGAACAGGCCGACCAGCAGGGCGATCGAGCCCGTCAGCGCCTTCTCGCGGTGGATGTCCTCGACGAGCAGGCCGATGAAGTACGGCTGGGCCAGGGCGGCCGCCGTGCTGAGTGCCCCGAGCAGCAGGCCGAGCAGTACGGCACCGCGGTAGGGGCGCAGCATGTTGCCGATCACCCGCATGGGCGGGGGCGGGCCGGCCGCCCCGGTGCCGGCCTCGCCGTCGCGGGCCACCTCAGGACTCCTTCTTCGGTAGCAGCCGCCCCAGTTCGCGCAGCGAGTAGTCGTCGAGCGACAGGTTCTTCGCGCAGTGCACGACGGCGGGGTAGTTGCCGACGAAGGCCCAGACGAATCGGTTGAGCCCCATGAAGAGGGCGTTCGCGCCGTGGAAGGAGCCGGCCAGCCCCATGAGGGCCCAGCTGGTCTTCTTCGGCGCGATCAGTGCCAGCGGGATGACGGACTCGCCGATGATGACGCTCCAGGACATCGCCTTGGACAGCCTGGGGCGGCTCTTCATCAGGTCGTACACGCGCTTGTCGCCGTAGACGCGGGTACGAAAGATGCCCGGCATCGCCATGCCCGTGCGCCAGGGGACGCCCGCGCCCTTGGCGAGTCCGGCGGCCAGGTAGGACAGCATGGTCTGCCCGGTGAGGAACCACGCGGCCGCCTCCTTGACGACCTTGTCGTTCGGGGCGAGCCGGGCCGCCGCCAGGGCCGAGTACGCGACCAGGGTCATGTGGTCGGTGCCGTCGGCTCCGTAGCGGATGCGGTACTGGAGGAGGTAGGTGGTGGCCGTGATGAAGAGCACGGCCACGGTGCGCTGCTGCTGGGAGGAGCGCGGGTTCATCAGTACCGAGGCGGCCAGGAGGCGGCCGGCGAAGATGACCTGGATGCCCGGGGGCCGGAAGACCACGTTGAGGATGTCGGCCCGTCGCCGACTCGACTTCTTGGTGCGTGTCCGCTCCACCAGCCAACTCTGCAAGCCCTTGTCGGACAGGGTGTCCGGCCGCATCAGGTATTCCAGAGAGGTCAGTGCGATCCCGAAAGCCGTTACTGCCTCGACCTGAGCGAGTGCCCGGTCGACGGATTCCAGTGGCTTTGCAGACATGCAAACTCCAGGCGAATCGACGTGATGGTGACGGTGAATGCCCGGCGGGCCCGGGGGACGGCCCGCCGGGCGGAACATCAGCCGGTCAGCGAGGTGCGGCGCTGGCCGAGCAGCTCCTCGGCGCTCAGGGCCTCACCGGCGCCGTTGAGCTGGGCGGTGTCGCTGCCGGCCTCGACGGCACCGTTCTTGGCGGCCCACACGGCGCCACCGACGACCGCACCGACGCCGAAGGCGACGGCGACCGGCGTCAGAATCGGGGCCGACGCGTCCACGAGCTCCAGGGGCTCGATGACGCCCTCACCGGTGGTGGGCAGCTTTTCCTGAGCGGCGCGCTCGATGGAATTCATGTCTTGCTCCTCTGATCTCGTTACCTACGGAAGTCCCGGTGGGGTTCACCACCGGAATGCCGAAGAACGTAACCAGCTGATTCCCCAGCAGCATCCACCGAATTGCTGTGTTTGAAGTATGCGGCGATAGGAACCGGTGCGGAATGACAGTTCGGTACACCCCCTCCGGACCGCCGGAGTAGCCGAATGGGTAGTGCCCGAAAGGCCGCCCCCCGGCGGTCCCCGGCGAGCGCCGCGCGGTGGCCGCACGGGGCGCGG
>NZ_JAKRGC010000311.1 GCF_022347745.1 Streptomyces sp. OfavH-34-F | reverse complement strand
CCGCAGCAGCCGGGCCCGTACGGCCAGCAGCCCGGCCCCTACGGCCAGCAGCCCACGCAGCCCGGTCCGTACGGCCAGCAGCCCGGTCCGTACAACCAGCAGCAGCCGGGCCCGTACGGGCAGCCCACCCAGCCCGGTTACGGCTTCCCGCCCCAGCAGTACCCCGGCACGCCCGTGCCGCCCGGCCCCGGCGGCGCCGGCCCGTTCAAGCGCAAGCCGGTCGTGATCGGTGCCGCGGTCGTCGCGCTGCTGGCCATCGGCGGCGGCGTCTGGTTCGCCACGAGCGGCGGCGACGGCGACGACGACAAGCCGGTCGCCGAGAAGAGCGAACAGGTCTCCAAGAAGCCCACCGCATCGCCCACCGTCGACAAGGGCGACGGCAACGGCACCGGACGGGGCGAGGACGACCTCAACAGCGGCCGCAAGGACGGCGAGGCCAAGGTCCTCTGGCTGCAGAAGAACGACGTGGACCTGCCGCGCAACGGCGCGGACGTCTACGGCCCCTGGATCGTCGGCGACACCATCGTCAAGGGCATGTACCGCACGGTCTCCGGCTACGCGGTGGCCGACGGCAAGCAGCAGTGGACGCTCAAGCTGCCCGCGGACCTCTGCTCCGCGCCCGAGCAGACCACGGCGGACGGCAAGATCGTCCTCGCGGTCAAGAACGGCACCACGGACAAGGCCGACTGCTCCGTCCTCCAGCAGATCGACCTCAACACCGGTGAGCTGGGGTGGAAGAAGGAGGTCAAGAAGAGCGGCCTCTTCGACATGATGTCGGACTTCTCCATGGCCATCAGCGGGGACACCGTGACGGCCGGCCGCACCGGCGCCGCCAACGCCTACCGGGTCAGCGACGGCAAGGAGGTCTTCGGCAAGCGGAGCGGCAACTGCCAGCCCTTCGCGTTCGCCGGCGGCCCCAAGCTCATCGCCGCGGTCAACTGCCGCACCGGGGACGTCAACAACCCGCAGCAGCAGATCGAGGAGCTGGACCCGAACACCGGCAAGGCCAAGTGGACCTACAAGCCGGCCCGCGGCTGGGAGGTCGACAAGGTCTACTCGGTGAGCCCGCTCATCGTCTCCCTCACCAAGGGCGACAGCTCCGAGGACAAGAAGTGGAGCATCATCGCGCTCCGCGAGAACGGCACGCTCCGCTCCCAGCTCGTCGGTGACAAGGGCGACAAGTTCGCCCCGGACTGCGGCGGCGGCTTCACGATCTTCGGCAAGCAGCTCCAGGGCTGCGCCGGGGTCGCGGCCGACGCCAACACCTTCTACATGGCCACCCAGGACGACACCAGCGGCTCCGCCCGCACCAACAAGGTCGTCGCGTTCAACCTGAACACCGGCAAGCCCAAGTGGAAGGCGAACGCCCCGGCCGAGCAGACCATGAAGCCGCTGGGCATGGAGGGCGGCGACGTCCTGCTCTACATCGACGGCGGCTACAGCAAGGGCGGCGGCATCGCCACCCTCGCGCCGACCGGCGGCAGCCCCAAGATGGTGCTCCAGCACCCAGACTCGACCTCCGAGATCGAGCGCTCGTTCTACAACCCGACGATCCTGTACGCGGGCGGCCGTTCGTTCATCGCGAGCGGGCGGGTCAGCGCGAGCAACGACAAGGAAGAGCTGGAGACGAAGACCATGATGGCCTTCGGCAACTGATGTGACGGCCCACCGACCGACCGCCCCCTTTTCCCCGAGGTACGCAACGCCATGACCCAGCCGCCCCCGCCGCCGCCCAACGATCCGCCCCAGGGGGGATTCGGCGCGCCCCAGGACCCGCCCCCGGGCGGTTTCGGCGCCCCGAAGGAGCCGCCCGCCGGCGGTTTCGGCGCGCCGACCCCGCCTCCCGGCCAGCCCGCGCAGCAGCCGGGCTACGGCTACCCGCAGCCGCCGACCCAGCCGGGCTACGGCTTCCCGCAGCCCCCCACCCAGCCCGGTTACGGCTTCCCGCAGCAGGGTCCGCCGCAGCCGCACGACCACCCGACGCAGGCCGCGTACGGCTTCCCGCAGCAGGGGCAGCAGCCGTACGGCTACCCGACCGCCCCGATGCAGCCGGCCCACCAGCCGCAGCCCGGCGGCAACGGGCCCAAGAAGTTCTCCACCCAGGCGCAGATCATCGTCGCCGCCGTGGTCGCCGTCGCCCTGATCGTCGGCGGTGGCCTCTGGTACGCCAACAGCGGCGGCGACGACAAGAAGGACGAGGCGGGCGCCTCCGCCGGCACCACCGGTGAGAACAAGGGCGGCAAGGGCGAGAAGGGTGAGAAGGGCGAGAAGGGCGAGAAGGGGGGCGACACCGGCGGCAAGGAGAAGGCCCCGGCGAACGTCGAGTCCACCGTCGCCTTCCAGCTCCCGCACCCCAAGGTCGCCGAGGTCACCACGGTCGCCGGTTCCTGGGTCACCGACAAGGCGTACGTGAAGACCGGCGTCAACGAGGTCGTCGGCTACGACCTGGACAAGGGCACCAAGCTCTGGTCGATCCCGCTGGAGGGCCAGGTCTGCGCCGCCTCCCGGCACATGAGCGACGACTACAAGACCGCGATCGTCTTCGAGGAGACCAAGCGGACCAAGGCCAACAAGTACGCCAGCTGCAACCGGGTCGGCGCGATCGACCTGGCGACCGGCAAGCTCATCTGGAGCAAGCAGGTCACCGCGAGCACCAGCGGTGACCGGCCGGTCCGGTTCGACGAGGTCACCCTCAGCGGCACCACCGTCGCGGCCGGCGGCACCGACGGCGGCGCCGCCTTCAAGCTCGGCGACGGCGCCGAGCTGTGGAAGCCGAAGGTCAGCGCCGACCGCTGCTACGACCGCGGTTACGGCGGCGGCGAGGCCCTGGCCGTGGTCCGCACCTGCGGTTCGTACGACGAGCCCCAGCTCATCATCCAGTCGCTGAACCCGACGACGGGCGCCCCGCTCTCCTCGTACAAGATGCCCGCGGGCGTCGACTACGCGAGCATCGTCTCCACCAAGCCCCTCGTCGTCGCGGCCGACGTCGGCGACACCGCCGGGGACGGCAGCGGCATCTCGGACTTCTTCTCGATCGACGAGGCCACCGGCAAGCTGAAGATCCGCATCTCCGCCGACGCGGAGAAGTACGCGGCCAACTGCCGTTCCACCAAGGTCGAGAGCTGCCAGCACGTGGCGGTCGGCAACAACCGCATCTACGTGCCCACCGAGGAGCACGAGGGCACCGGCGAGAGCTTCAGCCGGACCAACGAGATCGTCTCCTTCGACCTCACCACCGGCAAGCAGACCGGTGACCGGGCCGACGCGGGCGAGAAGTTCACGATGTTCCCGCTGCGCATGGACGGCGGCAACATCATCGCCTACCGCGAGCCCCCGTACGACAAGGGCGGCGAGGTCGTCTCCATCAACGGCGACACCTTCGAGCAGACGGTGCTGATGCGCAACCCGTCCGACGAGAAGATCCGGGACGCGGAGACCAGCTTCTCCTCGGACTACGCGGAGTTCCGCTACGAGCGGGGGCACTTCTTCATCTCCGAGACGATGATCAGCGCACCCCGCAAGAGTTCCCTGAGCGACGACGAGTACCTGGTGGTGTCCTTCCGCACCAGCTGAGTGCGCGGCGCCGACATGTGGGGGTGGAACCGGCCGGTTCCACCCCCACACGCGTGAGCGGGCGTGTAACTTGCGGGCCTGGAGGGCCGGGGGCCTGCGTCGGCGCAACGGGGGGATCAGGCGATGGGTGTGGGTGTCCGGCTCATGGTGGTCGACGACCACCGACTGCTCGCCGAGGCGCTGGCCTCGGCGCTGAAGCTGCGCGGCCACCGGGTGCTGGCCGCCGCCGCGCCGACGAGCGGGGCGGCGGACCTGGTGGTCGGCCGGGCCCCCGACGTCTGCCTGTTCGGCACGGCGTCCCCCGCCGCGCCCGGCACCTTCGACCCGGTGGTCCGGATCAGACGGGAGCGCCCGCAGACCGCGGTCGTGGTCCTCGGCCCGGTCCCCAGCCCGCGCGGGATCGCCGCCGCGTTCGCGGCCGGGGCCGCCGGGTACGTCCGGCACGACGAGCGCATCGAGGGCGTGGAGCGCGCCATGGCCAAGGCCCGGTCCGGTGAGGCGGCCGTCGCGCCCCAGCTCCTCCAGGGCGCCTTCGCCGAACTCCTCGACCCGGCGGCCCAGCCCGACGACGAGGGCCGCCGGCTGCTGCGGCTGCTCACCCCGCGCGAGGCCGAGGTGCTGGTCCGGGTCGCCGAGGGCGAGGACACCCGGCTGATCGCGGCCGGGATGCGGATCGCGCCGAGCACCGCCCGCACCCACGTCCAGCGCGTCCTGATGAAGCTCGGCGTCGGTTCCCGGCTGGAGGCCGCCGCGCTGGCCGCCCGCACCGGCCTGCTGGACCGGGCCGCGGTCGTCCGCCGGGGCCCGGAGCCCGCCGGCTGACGGCCCTCCGCCGCGCCGCCACGCCCCGCCACCCGCCCGGGTGGCGGGGTTCTTCATTGACGCTGTTGTTTATTCATGGTTCATTGTGTTCGGTTGTGTTTGATGATGGAGGGAGCCTGGTGAAGAAGACGGTTACGACGCTCGCCGACGGCCGGGAGCTGATCTACTACGACGGCCGCGACGACGTCGTGCGCGACGCGGTCGACCGCCGCCCCCTCGACGCCGTCTCCACCTCCTCCGAGATCCGGCGCGACCCCCTGCTCGGCGACAGCGTCGCCATCGCCTCGCACCGCCAGGGCCGCACCTACCACCCGCCCGCCGACCAGTGCCCCCTGTGCCCCTCGCGCGAGGGCCGGGCCGGCGAGATCCCGGAAGCCGACTACGAGGTCGCCGTCTTCGAGAACCGCTTCCCCTCCCTCGCCGGCGACTCCGGCCGCTGCGAGGTCGTCTGCTTCACCTCCGACCACGACGCGTCCTTCGCCGACCTCACCGAGGAGCGCGCCCGCCTCGTCCTGGACGCCTGGACCGACCGCACCGCGGCCCTGGCCGGGCTCCCGCAGGTCGAGCAGGTCTTCTGCTTCGAGAACCGGGGCGCCGAGATCGGCGTCACCCTCGGCCACCCGCACGGCCAGATCTACGGCTACCCCTTCGTCACCCCGCGCACCGAGCTGATGCTGCGCTCGGCGGCCGCCCACCGCGCCGAATCCGGCCGCAACCTCTTCGAGGACGTGGTGGCCCGCGAGGAGGCGGACGGCTCCCGGATCGTCCTCGCCGCCGAGCACTGGATCGCCTTCGTGCCGTACGCGGCGCACTGGCCGTACGAGGTGCACCTCCACCCGCGCCGCCGCGCCGCCGACCTGCGGGACCTCGACGAGGCGGCCCGCACGGAGTTCGCACAGGTCTATCTGGAACTCTTGAGGCGATTCGACCGGATCTTCGGACCCGGAGAGCCGCCGACCCCGTACATCTCCGCCTGGCACCAGGCGCCGTTCGGGGCCCCCGGACGCGAGGAGTTCGGTCTCCACCTCGAGCTTTTCACCGTCCGACGGACCTCCGGCAAGCTGAAGTTTCTCGCGGGTTCCGAATCCGGTATGAGCGTGTTCATCAACGACGTGCCGCCGGAGACCGCGGCCCAGCGACTGCGAGAGGTAGCGAGCCAGTGAGCAACACCCCCAAGAAGTACCTGGTCACCGGCGGTGCCGGATATGTGGGCAGCGTCGTGGCCCAGCACCTGCTGGAGGCCGGCCACACCGTCACCGTCCTCGACGACCTCTCCACCGGCTTCCGGGCCGGCGTCCCGGCCGGCGCCGAGTTCATCGAGGGCCGCATCCAGGACGCCGCGAAGTGGCTCGACGCCTCCTACGACGGGGTGCTGCACTTCGCCGCGTACTCCCAGGTCGGCGAGTCCGTCACCGACCCCGAGAAGTACTGGGTCAACAACGTCGGCGGCTCCACCGCCCTGCTCGCCGCGATGCGCGACGCCGGGGTGCGCACCCTGGTCTTCTCCTCCACCGCCGCGACCTACGGCGAACCGGTCTCCAGCCCCATCACCGAGTCCGACCCCACCGCGCCGACCAGCCCCTACGGCGCCACCAAGCTCGCCGTGGACCACATGATCACCGGCGAGGCCGCCGCGCACGGCCTGGCCGCCGTCTCGCTGCGCTACTTCAACGTGGCCGGGGCGTACGGCGCCTACGGCGAGCGGCACAGCCCCGAGTCCCACCTCATCCCGCTGGTCCTCCAGGTCGCCCTGGGCCGGCGCGAGTCGATCTCCGTCTACGGCGACGACTACCCGACCCCGGACGGCACCTGCGTCCGCGACTACATCCACGTCGCGGACCTCGCCGAGGCCCATCTGCTGGCCCTGGACGCCGCCGCCCCCGGCGAGCACCTCATCTGCAACCTCGGCAACGGCAACGGCTTCTCGGTCCGCGAGGTCATCGAGACCGTCCGCGAGGTCACCGGCCACCCCGTCCCGGAGACCGCGGCCCCGCGCCGGGGCGGCGACCCGGCCGTCCTCGTCGCCTCCGCCGCCACCGCCAGGGAGCGGCTCGGCTGGCGGCCCGCCCGCGCCGACCTGGCCGGCATCGTCGCCGACGCCTGGACCTTCGCCCGCCGAGAGGAGCCCACCGCGCCATGACCGAGGACCACACGGAACTCACCGCCTCCTTCGCCGAGTTGTACGGGTACGCGCCCGAGGGCGTCTGGGCCGCGCCCGGCCGGGTCAACCTGATCGGCGAGTACACCGACTTCAACGACGGCTTCGTCATGCCGCTCGCCCTCCCGCACACCGCGCGCGCCGCCGTCGCCCGCCGCACCGACGGGGAGCTGCGGCTGCACTCCACCGATGTGCCCGGCGGCGTCGTCAGCCTCCGGGTGGACGGGCTCGCCCCGCACGAGGGCCACGGCTGGGCCGCCTACCCGGCCGGCGTCGTCTGGGCGCTGCGCGAGGCCGGCCACCCGGTCACCGGCGCCGACATCCAGCTCACCTCCACCGTCCCGACCGGCGCCGGGCTCTCCTCGTCCGCCGCCCTGGAAGTCGTCACCGCGCTCGCCCTGAACGACCTGTTCGGCCTCGGGCTCGACCCCGCCGCCCTCGCGGTCCTCGCCCAGCGCGCCGAGAACGCGTTCGTCGGGGTGCCCTGCGGGGTGATGGACCAGATGGCGTCCGCCTGCTGCACCGAGGGCCACGCCCTGCACCTGGACACCCGCGACCTCGGCCGCCGCCAGGTCCCCTTCGACCTGGCCGCCCACGGGCTGCGGCTCCTGGTCGTCGACACCCGCGTCAAGCACGCGCTCGGCGACGGGGCGTACGCGGAGCGCCGGGCCGGCTGCGAGGAGGGCGCCCGCCTGCTCGGCCTGCGCACGCTGCGCGAACTGCCGTACGGGGAGCTGCCCGCCGCCCTGGACCGGCTGGCCGGAGCCGGGGCGGACGAGTCGGTCGTGCGCTACGTCCGCCACGTGGTCGGCGACAACCGGCGCGTGGAGCAGGTCATCGCCCTGCTGGACGCGGGCGACGTGCGCGCCGCGGGCCCGGTCCTCACGGCGGGGCACGTCTCGCTCCGCGACGACCTGCGCGTCTCCTGCCCGGAGCTGGACCTCGTGGTCGAGACGGCGAACGCGGCCGGGGCGCTCGGCGCGCGCATGACCGGGGGCGGCTTCGGCGGCTCGGCGGTCGTGCTCGTCGAGGAGGCGGCGGCCGACGCCGTCACCGGGGCGGTGCGCGACGCGTTCGCCGG
>NZ_JAKRGC010000310.1 GCF_022347745.1 Streptomyces sp. OfavH-34-F | reverse complement strand
GCTGGCCCGGACGCTGACCAGCGGCCCCAACCGGCGGGTGGCGGTGGCGCTGCCGTCCTGGCGCGCGGGCGGCAAGGAGATCGCCGAGTACGTCGTGGAGGGGCTGAGCCTGGCCGTGCACTGCGGCCGGTGGAACGTGCTGACCGACCGGTTCCGCGCGGACTACGGCTCCGACCTGCCGAGGGAGCCGGAGAGCGCCGAACTGCTCGGCTGCGAGGCGGCGGACGAACCGCTGCGGCGTGCCGGGGTGTTCACCGACGCCGTCGTGCTGGCGCGGGAGCTGGTGGCCGCGCCGGCCAATCTGATCACCCCGGAGCGGCTCGCCCGGGAGGCGGCGGCGATCGCCGACGGCGACGACCGCTTCTCGCTGGAGGTGTGGGACGCGGACCGGTGCGCCGCGCAGGGGCTGACCGGCTTCGCCGCGGCGGCGGCCGGCGGCGCGGACCCGGCGCGCTTCATCCGGCTCGGCTTCCGGCCCGCCGACCCCGCCGGGCCGCCCGTCGCCCTGATCGGCCTGGGCCTCACCCATGACGACCGGGGCGTGCTCCGGTCCGGCGGGGCGGTCCAGGGGGCGAAGAAGTACATGGCGGGGGCCGGTGCGGTGCTGGGCGCGGCCGCCGCGCTGTCGGCGCTGGGCGGCCGGACGGAGGTCCAGTTCCTGATCCCGGCGCTGGCGAAGGCCGCGGGGCCGGGTGCGCTGCGGGTGGGCGACCTGGTCACGACGGCCTCCGGCGCCACGGTCGAGGTCAACCACGAGGACGCGCACGGCCGCCTGATGCTGGCGGACGCCCTGCACCTGGCGGCCCGGCTGGGGGCGGCCCGTACGGTCAGCGTCTCCGCGCTCGGCCTGCCGGTCGCGGCGGCGCTCGGCCCGAAGGCGGCCGGGCTGTGGAGCACGGACGACGCGCTCGCGGCGGAACTCGTCGCGGCCGGTCGTGCGGCGGGCGAACTGCTGTGGCCGCTCCCGCTCGTGGACGAGTACGACGACGAGCTGTGGGCGCCCTTCGCCAACCTGCGGTCCGCCGGGCCGGAGAGCGGGGACGCCGCCACGGCCGCCGCCTTCCTGCGCCGGTTCGCCCCGGCGGCCGGCTGGGCCCACCTGGAGATCACCGAACCGGCGTGGTCGCCCAGGATCGACGGCTACTACAACGCGGGTGCCACCGGGTACGGCACCGGCACCCTGGCCCGCTGGCTCTGCCTCCGCTGAGCCGCCCCATCTCCCGAGGATCTTCCATGTACGCACCCGAGCTGTACCGCTCCGAGGAACTCGCCCAGCAGCACCGGCTGATCGAGGCCCATCCCTTCGGCATGCTCACCGCGACGGTGGACGGCCGGCCGCACGGCACCCACATCCCCTTCGTGCTCGACAAGGGGCCGGGCGACGGCCCCCGCGGCCGGCTCCGCGCCCATCTGGCCAAGGTCAATCCGGTGGTGCCGGTCCTCGCGGAGGGCGCCGAGGTGATGGCCGCGTTCGTCGGCCCGCACGCGTACATCTGCCCGGACGACTACGCGACCGAGACGCACTTCCCGACCTGGAACTACGCGGCGGTGCACGTCTACGGGCGGCCCCGGCTGCTGGACGCCGACGAGGAGCTGCGGCAGCTCGAGGACCTGATCGCGGCCGAGGAGGCCCGCCGGCTGCCGAAGGAGCCCTGGACGCTGGACCGGGTGCCCGGGGAGCTGGTCGAGCAGTTCCGCACGATGATCGTCGCCTTCGAGCTGCCCATCGACCGGATCGACGGCATCTTCAAGTTCGGCCAGAACAAGAAGGAGGAGGACGTCCTCGCGCAGATCGCCTCCTTCCGCAGCCGCCCCTTCGACTCCGCGGCGCACTTCGCGGACCAGTTGCACGCGCACAACGCCGAACGACTCGGCTGAACCAGAGACGTGAACGAGAAAGGCTCACCGACATGTCCGCACACCCCCTGCCGCCCCTGACCGCCGGAGCCTCCCACGAAGAGGTCCGCGAGCGGATCTCGGCGGTCTGGCGCGACCTCTTCGCCGAGCCCGGCCTGCGGCTCGCGGAGGAGGACAACTTCTTCACCCTGGGCGCCTCGTCGCTCCTGGCCATGCGGATGGTGACCGTCCTCTCCGAGGAGCTGGACGTTCCGCTCTCGATGCTCGCGGTGGTCGAGAACCCCACGCTCGGTGGTCTGACCCGCCATGTGAGGGAGCTTTCGGCGGCCGGCGGGGACCGGGAGGTCGGCGAACTGTGACTGGATATGCCTCACCCTCACTCCCTGCATAGGTATGCAGGGAGTGAGGGTGGTCGGCTCAGCCCCAGATCAGATCGCCCAGAACGATGACACCTCCGGGCCCGCCGTTCGCCGCCGAAGCGCCCCGGTCGCCTTCACGCTTCGTAGCCAAGAGACTGTGTGCAGTACCCATTTCAGCCATTCCCCCACTTCGTGGTCGCCGAAGATCGCCCGGCATCCGAACGCCGGAGCGAGAGTGACGGAGAGTGATCACTCGAACACGGCTCCAGTCACACCGCATCTATATTCGAGGATCGGTACATAATTTCGCAACCAAAAACAGGCTATGAACTCACATTGCGGGATGTGGGGCCTCGGCCGGCCCGTCCGCGTCCGCCCCGGCGGCGGGCCGCTCCGTCGCGAACAGGGCCGGTTCGGCGGCCATGTACCGCTTGAGCCGCATCATCAGCACCGCGAGGCAGGCCATCGCCGCCGCCCCCACCGCCGGGATGAGCACGACGAGCGGCACCGCGTGGCCGGTCACCGCCAGCAGCCCACCGGCCAGGGGCAGCGAGAGGAAGTTCAGCAGGGAGACGGCGGCGACCGTACGCCCGAACTCCTCGCTGGCCACCACCCGCAGCCGCAGCGTGCGGATGACGACGCTGAACACGCTGTCCCCCGCCATGAACACCGCGACCAGCCCCGCGAAGAAGAAGAACCCGGTGGTGGGGCCCAGCGCGACGAAGACGACGCCCTGCACCACCGTGCTCACGGCGGCCACCCCGAGGAAGCCGTAGCGGCGGATCAGCCGGGGCGCCGCCGTCAGCGTCACCATCGCCACCAGGCCGGCGGCCGAGTACACGAGGCCCAGGGCCCCCTCGTTGCGGCCGTAGCGGTCCGCGAGGGCGGGGGCCACCCCCTGGATCACACCGAGCATGACGTTGACGCACATGGTGGCCAGGACGATCGTCCTGAGCACCGGAATCCGCACCACGTTGCGGACGCCGGTCACCGCGTCCGCCAGCAGGCGGCGGGCCGCTCCGCCCCCGGCGGGGGCCGGTTCCGGCGCGGCGGTCCCCGCCCCGCGCGGCAGCCCGAGGCTCAGCAGCAGGCTCACCCCGAACAGCCCCGCGACCACCACCACGATCGGCAGCGGGCCGGTCAGCAGCAGGGCCCCGCCGACGACCGGGGCGAGCAGCAGCGTCCCCTGCTCGATCCCGCTCAGCACGCTCTGCGCACGGTGCATGTCCTCGGGCGCCACGAGCGAGCCCGCCAGCTTCTCGCCCGCCACGAGGACCTGCTCGCAGCAGATCCCGGCCAGCAGGGCGAAGACGATGACGACGGCGAAGGCCTGGCTCTCCAGGACCACGGTGAGGATCGCCGCCACCACGCCGAGCCCCACCCGGACGAGGTCGTTGGCCCGGTAGATGCGCTGCTCGGGAAACCGGTCGGCGAGGTGCCCGGCGACCGGCAGCGACAGCAGCCGGGGCACCCACTGGGCGGCCAGGACGAGCCCGGACCAGGAGAGTTCGCCGGTGGCCTGGTAGGCGAGCACCGGAAGCAGGAACTGGATCAGCTGGTCGGTCATCCAGCCGACCGCGCGCAGCGCGTAGTAGCGGTGCAGGGTGCTGCCGAGGCGCGAGGAGAGGGGGGTCATGAGGGCTCCGTGAGAAGGGGTCTCGGTCTCGGGGGGCGCGGGCCCCTGCGGACGGGCGCCGCCTACGGCACGGGGACCACCGTCTCGCCGAGGCTCCGCCAGATCTCCTGGGCCTGTTCCGGCGAGTCGGCCGAGAACAGCGCGTACCCGATGCGGCCGCGGAAGTCGTGCAGGGGCGGGATCTCCTCGCCCGGGGCGATCACCACGCCGGTCTCCGTCACCTCGGGCCGGGCGGCCATCGCGTCCCAGCCCTTCAGCTCGGAGTAGCGGGTGAGGTCCGGGGCGGTGAAGTAGCGGATTCCGGCGCACTTCACCTGCCGGCCGACGTCCGCCCCGAGGTCCTGCGGCGACCGGCCCAGGTACGCGGCGAGCATCGCCCGCGACATCGAGGTCCCGGTCGAGAGCTGCACGAGTTCGGTGATCCGGTCGCCGGGCAGCCGGGCGGCGATCTCGATCAGGACGGGCTCGTCGCCGGGCAGCCGCAGTTCGCAGTGGAACGGCCCTGACGTGATGCGCACGGCCTCCGTGACGCCCCGCACGTACTCCGTCACGCGCTCCCGCACCAGCGGCGGCACGGCCGACGGGACGATGTGCCCCAGCTCCACGAAGTACGGTTCCGGGCCGAGGAGTTTACGGGTCACCGAGAGCACCACGACCTCGCCGTCGTGGACGTAGCCGTCGGCGCTGAACTCGGGGCCGGTCACGTACTCCTCGACGACTACCCGGGTGTCCATGGCGAAGCCCAGGTCCAGGCGGCGGTCCGCGGCCAGTTCCGCGTAGGCCGCGAGCAGTTCGCCGACCGTGTCGGCGCGGCGGACGTGGATGCTGCCCGACGACTCGACGGGCTTGATCACGCACGGGAAGCCGATGGTCTCGGCGGCGCGCTCGACCTCCTCCGGCGTCCCGGCCCGGGCGTGCCGCGGCACCCGCAGTCCGGCCTCGGCGGTCCGCTCCCGCATCAGGGCCTTGTTGCGGACCAGGTCGACCGCTTCGAGCGGCAGCCCCGGCAGACCGAGGCGGTGCACCAGCCGGGTCACGGCGGGGATGTAGAACTCCGCGCCCGGCACGAGCGCGTCCAGCGGGTGTTCCGCGTGGTACGCCACCACCGCGTCCGCGAGCGCCCGTTCGTCGTTGGTGTCGACGGTGAGCAGGGTGTCCACGAACCCCTCGAACCCGGGCGGCAGGCTGCGGTCGTCCACGCCGGCGCTGGCCACGACGACCTCGAACCCGAGCCGGTGGGCGTCCTCGACCATTCTGGTTCCCGAGGAGACCGGCTCGACGATGAGGACCCGGGTGCGCCGTTCACCGGTGCCGGGGAGCGAGTGAGACATGTGACGTTCCTTCTCGTGCGGAGCGGTGGTGCGGGCTGACGGGGTGGGGCGGGGGGTGGCCGGCCGGAACGTTCCGGCCGGCCGGGGGCACGGTCAGACCAGGGCCCGGCCGTGGTCCGAGTAGCGGCGCCCCTCCGCCTTGCGCAGATCGGCCATCACGTTGATGCGGCGCAGCCAGCGGTCCGTCCCGTCGTAGCGGGCGGCGAACGGGCGGCGGCCGTGCACGGCCCGCTTGTTGTCGACGATCAGCATCTCGCCGGGCGCGAGCGCCACGTCGCGCAGCTTCGCGTCGATGCCCTTGATGATCGCGTCCAGGGCGGCGGCGGCCTCCGGGTCGAGGTCGCGCGGCATGAAGGCGGGGTCGATGCAGATGAAGGGCGACTCCGGGTTGCCGGAGAGCACCGAGGTGCGGCGGGGCTCCTCGTTCATCTCGGCGATCTTGCGGAACGCCTCGGCGACCCAGTCGCCCTCCTCGACGCCGGTGGTGCCGGCGTTGAAGCTGGCGGTGTGCGACTCGTCGGGCAGGATCACGAACCGCTCCTGGAAGAGCACCTCGCGGGTCCGGTCGTCGATTTCGACCTCCTGGACCGGTGCGAAGGTCGTCGGGACCTTGTCGTGGTTCCGCAGCCCGATCAGCATGATCCAGTCGGCGCGCAGCGGGTGGAAGGCGTCCTCGTTGTGCCACTCCAGGTTGACCGTGGAGCTGGAGCCGAGCTGCTCGTTCTCGTGCCCGGCGATCGGGAAGAGGTCGAGGACCATCCGGCCGCGCTGCTGGGTGAGGTAGGAGACCGGGTCGCCCAGGAGCGAGCCGAGCAGCAGCAGCGACGCGGCGGCCCGCCGGGCCTCCCGGCTGTCCGGCACGTCCGTGTAGCTCAGCGGGGTGGGGCCGGCCTGGGCCTCGTCGATCGGCAGGTTCGAGATCACGAAGCCGCCGAACGGGCGGCCGGTGAGCCGGAACTGGCCGACGGTGGCCCGCACCCGCGCCGGAAGCTCGTGCGAGAGGAGGGAGAGCTGGTCGAGCCGCTGCTCCAGCGGCAGGCCGGGCTCGGTGTCCAGCACGTGGTCCGCGATGTCCTGCACCTGGGTCCGCTCGGTGTCCGTGAGCTCCAGGCACGGCACCCCGTCGGCGGCACGCAACGTCAGCTCGGGGGCCGTGGGCACAGTCAAGTTCGGCACGGTGACGATCCTTTGTCGTGAAGAGGTCTGAAGCGCCGGCGCGGAGGACTCCGTACGGCCCCCGGAGGGGCGAACGACAGGGGCGACGGGCAACGGTGGCGCGCCCCGGTCGGCCGGCGTGGGGCCGAGGCGTCTCCCGCTGCCGGGCGGACGGTGCCCGGCACGGGACCTCGCCTCGTATACGGGAGAACTCCCTGCACGAAAGTCTGGAGGACCCCGATCACCGCCGTCCAACACTCTCCGTGTCCGTGTGAGGACAAGTCCGCACACGGACACCACCGCGTCACGGACGGTGTTCGGCGATCGCCTCCGTCAGGATCGAGACGGCTGCGGCGAGGTCCTCCAGGGGCAGCCCGCCGTACCCGACCACCAGCCCTTCGGTGGCGGAAAGGCCCTGCCGGAAGGCGGACAGCGGGGCGACCTCCACGCCGAGCGCGGCGGCCCGGCGCGCCACCCGGGCGCCGTCGATGCCGTCCGCGAGCAGCAGCACGGCGTGCAGTCCGGCCTCCAGCCCGGTGAGCGTCACGAGGTCCGCCACCGGTTCCAGCGCCTCCCGCAGTACGTTCCTGGCGCGGGCGTAGTGCAGCCGGGTCCGGCGCACGCGCCGCTCCAGCGCGCCGGAGGAGAGCATCCGCAGCACGGTGTGCTGCACCGGCCAGCTGAGCGGGCCGTCCACGATGTCCTTCAACTCGGCGATGCGGCGGGGCAGTTCGCCCGGTGCGACCAGATAGCCGCAGCGCAGCGCCGGGGTGAGGACCTTGGACAGGGTACCGAGGTAGATGACCCGGTCCCGGTCGAGTCCGGCCAGGGACGGCAGCGGCGGGCCGTTGTAGCGGTACTCGCTGTCGTAGTCGTCCTCCACGATCCAGGAGTCGTGCGCGCGCGCCCAGGCGACGAGGTCGAGCCGCCTGCCGACGCTCATCCGCACCCCCAGCGGGAACTGGTGCGAGGGCGTGACGTGCGCCAGCCGGGGCGCCCGGGCGCGGGCCGCCAGCACCTCGACCCGTGCGCCGTCCTCGTCGACCGGCACCGGGGCCGCCTCCAGGCCGTGGGCCCGGATGAGGGAGCGCACGACCGGGTGGCCGGGGTCCTCGCAGCCGACGGCGTCGCCCGGGCGCAGCAGCGTGCGGAAGACCAGGTCCATGGACTGGGTCGTGCCGCTGGTCACCACGATGTCGTCGGGGGCGCAGACCAGGCCGCGGGTCCGGGCCAGGTGGTCGGCGAGCGCGGCGCGCAGTCCGGGCAGCCCGGCCGCGTCCTGGTAGCGGGTCGGGGCCGCCGTGCGGGCCGTCTC
>NZ_JAKRGC010000030.1 GCF_022347745.1 Streptomyces sp. OfavH-34-F | reverse complement strand
GAGGCGGTGCGCGCGGCGACGGGCCCGCACCGGGAGGCGTTCACCGCGCTGGCCCGGGACGTCAAGGCGTGGGCGGCGGCCAGGGGCCTGGACTCCGCCCCGTGCGGCGGCCTGCCGGGCCTGGCCTGGGCCCTGCTCGCGGCGCGTACGGCCCGCGAGGGCGGCGGCCTGCGGGACTTCTTCGCGACCTGGGCGGCCTGGGACTGGCGCGAACCGGTGGGCGAGGGCCCGGCGACCGGCGACCCGGTCACCGTGTACACGCCGACCGCCCCGGTCCGCTCGTGCACGACCCAGGTCTCCCCGGCCTTCCGCGACCTGCTCACGGCGGAGCTGTTCCGGGCGTGGGAACTCCTGGACGCGGAGAACCCGGACGCGCTCTGCGCCCCTCCCCCGCTCACGGAGCACACCGCCTGGGCCCTGGCCGCCGCCCATCCCACGGAGGAGGGCCGCCTACGCGGCCGCCTCCTCGCCCTGACCACCGCCCTCACGCACGCGGGCGCCCCGGACTGCCGCGTCTGGCCCCGCCCGATCCCGGCAGCCGACGCCACGGGCTACGCGATCGGCCTGGGCACGACACCCCCGGAGGCGCACCGCCTGACGGAGATCGGCGCGGAGGTACTACGCGGACTCAGGGCGGCGTCGCTGACCGCATCCCCGCCCCCGAACCCCGGACGGACCTGAGGGGCCCTGCGTAGTACGGGGCCCCTCGTTACCGGGTCAACGCCCGGCGGCGTACGAGACGAACCCGGCCCAGGCCCCCGCACCGAAGGCGAGCGCCGGGACGGACAGGTCCTTGGAGTCCCGGACGTGCACGGTGCCGGGCGCAGACGCGACCTCGACACATTCGTTGCTGTTGCTGCTGTCGCTGTAGCTGCTCTTGAACCACTCCAGGCGAGAAGCGTCGCCGCCAGAGTCCTTGGTGATCATGTCTCTCCCAGTACGTGCTCGATGAACGCCCGCGACTCCCGAGGCGTGAGAGCCTGAGCCCGCATGATCCCATTTCTCAGCTCGATGATTCGCAGGTGCTTCGGGTCAGCGACCGGGCGGCTGCCGAACTCGCCTTCGGAACGCCCCACCGCCGAACCGTCCTTGAACTTCAGCACCTGCATCTCGCCCCCCATTCCCGCATGATCCTCGCGGCTGGTCGGCATCACCTGGATCTCAACGTTCCGCAACTCCCCGAGCTCCAGGAGGTGTTCGAGCTGACGTCGCAGCACCATTCTGCCCCCAAGGGGGCGCCGGAGCGTCGCTTCTTCCTGCACGAAGCTGAGCTCCGGCGCAGGTGAGCGGCTGAAAATGGACTTTCGGGCCATACGCGCAGCTACCAGCCGCTCCACCTCGTCCGAGGAGAAGGCGGGCCGCCGCATTCCGAACAGCGCCCGCGCGTACTCCTCCGTCTGCAACAGACCGTGGAGGTTGTGACTTCCGTAGGCCGAAAGCTCGACGGCCTGCGCCTCCATCTTCGCCAGCTCGCGGACCTTCTTCGGGTACCGGACCGGGGCCAGGTCCTCCTTCATCGCCGCGATCTTGCCGCCCGCGCCGCACACCTCGTCCGCCCGGTCCAGGAACTCGGGGCGGGCGATGCGCCGGCCGCCCTCCACCTTGTAGACCAGGTTCTCCCCGTACCCCATCGCCGCGCCCAGCTCCGCGGCCGTCAGGCCCGCCGCCTCGCGCCAGGCCCTCAGTTGGCGCCCCACGGCGGCGACCACCGCGACGCCCGACTCGTCGTCCGGATCGACGTCCCACCCCGGTTCGTCCGCCCCGACCTCGTCCACAGTCATCCGTGCCCCGCTTCCCGCGTGTGCCGTTCTTCCTCAACCGCCTACGTCCCCCGGGCGTCACCCCGTACAGCGGGGACAACACTGGACAAGCTCGGGACAATGACCGTACGTAAGCGCCGAGTCACTGTGCACGGTACGCACGGGCGGCCACCCTCGGTGACGTGAACCGAGAAATCGTCTCCCCCAAACTTTCCGCTTCCGCCAGGCAGTTCGCCGTGCGGCTCTCCCCCACCCGCCGGGGCGCACGGCTCGCCCGGCTGCTCACCACGGCGCATCTGGGCGACTGGGGGCTCCCCACCGAGACCGCCGCGCACATCGTGGCCGAGCTGGCCGCCAACGCCGCCGGGCACGGGCGCGTGCAGGGGCGGGACTTCCTGCTGAGCCTCACCGTGAGTGACGCGTCGCGGCTGCGGATCGAGGTGACCGACACCCGGGGCGACCGGCTGCCCGTACGGGACTCCCCCGGTCCGTACGCGGAGGGCGGCCGCGGCCTGCTCATCGTCGAGGCGCTGGCGGACCGGTGGGGCGTGGTGGAGGGACCGGTGCCGCGCAAGACGGTGTGGGCCGAACTCGACCTCGTACCTTGACCGAGCCCGAGCCCGAGCCCGAGTCGGATGGCACCCGCCTTTGAACGCGGTAGGTGAGATTCCGGATGCAAAGAGTGTTTGACCTGCCCACGGTTGTATGAAAGCTTCATGATCGTGATCGCAAGCCCGGCAGCGCCTGTGGCAGCGGTCGTTGATCTGGCACCGAGGGGGTCTGACCAGCCCTTCGGCCGGCTCGTGGTCAGGCCGGTTGCCGTGTTTACGGAGCTCCCGCGACAGCGGGGAGCGTTCTTATGCCTTTGATGGCACGGGAGGGGACATCATGAAGCGTCTTGGTAAGAAGAGCGGCATAGCCGCGGCCTCGGTGACCGCGGCCCTGCTGGGTGGTCTTGTCGCGGCCGCGCCGGCCTGGGCAGGCACCCCGGGTGGCTGCCCCGAGCCGAGCGTCTCGCTCACGAATTCGTCGTCCGGTTACCTGACGGGCAAGGGCACGGCTTCGTGCTCCAAGACCGTCAGCAGCACGCTGTACATCGAGATCAAGTGGGACAAGAACCTGCTGCCCGACCCGCTGACGGCGAAGAACAGCCAGACCGGTTCGCGCAAGTCCTGGAACGCCACCGTGGGCACGTGTGACAACGGCAACCGACGCAGCTACTACGCCCGCAGCTACTGGACCGGCGGCAAGTACCACGACACCACCGGCCGTCACATCACCGCTTGCTGACCGAGCGCTGAACACTCGGCGGTGACCGCACCGCCGAATGGCGCCGCAGGTCCGGATGCCTTCCCGCGAGTACCGGCGGGGAGGCATCCGGTCTGTCGGTCGCATCCGCAACGCGGCACGTCGTGGCAGCCGGCCTCAAGGCAGGGGGAAGAAACACCAACATGGCTACAGCGCACATTCGGGGCCTGGTACAGAAACGAGGAAACCGCACCGTACTTCACGGGGTGAGTTTCGCTCTGGACAGCGGAGTCACCGGGCTGCTGGGGCCCAACGGGGCGGGGAAAACCACCCTCCTGGAGACCTTGGTGACCCTGCTGCCGCCGGCCGACGGCGATGTCACCGTTCTCGGGGAAGAGCTGGGCAGTCCGGCGGGCCGCAAAGAAGTCCGTGCACGAATCGGCTTCCTGCCCCAGCGGTTCGGCTACCACCCCGGCTTCACCGTGACGGAGTTCCTGTCGTACGTGGCCTGGACCAAGGGCATGGCCCGGGCCCGGGCACAGACGGCCGTCGACGACGCGGTCAAACTCGTGGACCTGGAGGAGCGCGCGGACACCCGCATGCGCAAGCTGTCCGGTGGCATGTTGCAGCGGGCCGGCATCGCGGCCGCTCTGGTCCACGGACCCGAGCTGCTCGTTCTCGACGAGCCGACCGTCGGTCTCGACCCCCGCCAACGGGCGGAGTTCCGCGCCCTGGTCCGCCGGCTGGCCGAAACGACACCGGTGCTCCTCAGCACGCATCTGACCGATGACGTCGCCGCGATGTGCGGATCGGTGCTCGTTCTCGCGGAAGGGAACATCGCCTTCCAGGGCACTCCACAGGCGCTCGAAGACATCGGCAGTGCGGAAGACCTGGGCGACAACGCCCTGGAACGCGGCTACAACGCACTGCTGTACCGGGACTCGGCCTCCCAGCCACTGGGCGGCGATCCCCTGAAGTCCTCGGAGAGTGACTCGTGAGAACGGCTCGGGGCCTTTCCCGTGGCATCAAACTGGAGTTCTTCGGCTGGGGACAGGCGTGGGCCGTGCCCCTGTTGATCTTCATCGAGGTCTGGAACGCCTTCGGCAACATGATTCCGGGCGTCGGATTCTGGCCCGCCACGGTGCACGCGGTGATACTCGCCGGCATTCTCGGCAGCTGCGGGATGGCCGGCCTGTCCGCGTGGGCGGGCTCGCGGGAACAACGGCTGTCCCTGACACCGCTGCGGGGCATGTCCGGCATCCCCGAATGGTGGATTCCCTCGGCACAGCTCTTCGCACTGTGGCTGTGGGGTCTTGTCCTGTACGGCGTCGTGGCGGTGGCCGCCGGAGTCCGTACTCTCTTTCTGCACCCCAGCGGTCACATCAGTGTCAGCGGACTGGCGGTGGGATGCCTCGGTGTCCTGCTGTGGACGACCATCGGGTTCGTCATCGGCCGACTGTGGCCGAGTCGCTTCGCGCCTCCCGTCGCCGCCGTGCTC
Organism: Streptomyces sp. OfavH-34-F; assembly: GCF_022347745.1. Lineage (GTDB taxonomy): Bacteria > Actinomycetota > Actinomycetes > Streptomycetales > Streptomycetaceae > Streptomyces. The sequence continues at coordinate 29,530 of NZ_JAKRGC010000030.1, read as the reverse complement.
CCGTACGGCTTCTATGTGCTGAGCTACGACTGGTCCGGCACCGCGTACTTGATGTCCCCCTTCCTGGACGAGCTCGTCGACCCGTACGGAGTTCCCGCGTCCGGGGTCTACGGCGCGCAAGCGGCGTGGCTCGCCGGGCTGCTCGCGGTTGTGGCCTGTGTCGCTCTGTTCCGGACGGCAGGACGCAGGGCTCTCGCAGTGGTGATGATTCCGGCCGTAGCCGTCGCGGGGGCCGGCATCGTATTGCTGGGCGGACATGACGGGCGGTTCCAGGCACCCGTCGGCACGGGGGCCGACACTGCGGCCCTCGCCACGGCCTGCACCCCGGAAGGCGTACCCCGCGTGTGCGTTCACCCGGCATACCGGGCCGCGCTCCCCGACCTCCAGCGGTACTTCGGGGGACCGGTGCGCCAGCGGCTGGCCGAGACGCCGGCGCGCTTCGACCGGCTCGCGCAACGCGCGTACGGGCAGACCGGCGAGCCGCGGTCCGTGTACATCACCTCGCTCCGGCCAGGGTGGCAGGACGAGACCTTCGGGGACTTCATCGCCTACCTGCTCGACCCGGACCACTGCATGGCGGCCGACCAGCAGAGCGAAGCGCTCTCGGCCATCGCCCAGCAGTGGATCTCCCGGGGCCGGACCTCGGCGGCGTCGATCCCCGGGTTCTTCGAGCCGACCGAGGGAATGAAGCGGGCCGAGCACTTCTTCAACCAGGCGTCCGACGAGGAGGCGAGCCGCTGGCTGGGACGCCACTGGACCGCGTTCTCCCGGTGCGAGCTCAGCGCGAAGGACTTCCAGCGCTCATGAGAACGATTCTGCTCTTCTGCCGCAGCCGGAGGATGTTCACGGCGACCGGGTTGCTGATCGGGCTGACCGTGGCCGGCGGTCTGACGAGCGGCAGTCTGGTCCGGGTCGGCCAGGGAACGGCCCAGAGCATCCCTTCGGCCCTGCTGCTCCTGCCGGCAGCGGCCGGAGCCCTGGTGGCCGTATCGGCACACAGCCCGATGCCCGTATGGGATCGCCTGGGCACCGCGCGCATCCCGCGCGCGCGGTTCGCCCAGGCCGCACTGCTCACCGCGACAGCCGCATTGGGCGCGTTCGCGGTGCTGCCGGACGAGGTCCTGGACGCGCGCGGGGACGCGGCGGCCGCGCGGAACGTCATCGCCCTGTGCGGCATCGGCCTGCTGACCTGCGCGGTGACCGGGGCGGCGGCCGCCTGGCTGCCACCCCTGGCACTCGCGGGGCTCGCGTTGACGCTCGGCACCGAAACCAGTGCCGCGTGGCTGTGGTCGTGGCTCCTCGCTCCCGACCCGGACCTCGGTGCGGGCGTTGTCGCCGCACTGCTGTGGAGCGCGGGGGCCGGAGTCTTCTCCTTCGCCGGAGACCGAAGCCTGCGAGGGCCGGCAACCTGACGAACCAGGCGACAGGCGTACGCCCTGCGCACGGCTTGCGCACGGCTTGCACCATTAATTGTTCAAGGATGAAACTTTCCGGCCCGGTGCGGCGTCCCCCTCTGCATGGAGAGCGAACAGACAGCCCGCCGTGAGGCCCTCGCTGGTGTCGCGGGGCTCCTCGCCGCGCTGCTCGGCGCGCTCGCCGGGCTTGCCGTGTGGTTTCCGTACGGGCACAGAGGGCTCTTCGGCGCCTTCGAGGGCGAGCGGAACGCCGACGTGCTCCTGCTGGGCCTGCCGCTGCTGGTCATCGGCGGCACCGTCGCCGGGCTCACCGTCTTCACCGCAGTCCGGGGCCGGTGGCGCACCGCTCTCGGCCTGGCGGCGGCCGTCGCAGGACTCGCCGCACTCGGCTACGGCCTCGACGTCCTGGCCCCACCGCAGGCGGCGAGGGACTGCGGCTCACCCTGCTGAGCGTCAACAGCACCGGGCCCTGCCGATCACCTCACCGGGGCATGGTGAAGCATCGCGGCAACGCCCTCGTCGGACGCGGTGTAGCCGATGCCCCTCAGGATGACAACGGGCGCTCCTCGGCCGCGTTGGCCAAGAATGATTCCAGCTGCGGCGGCGATCATGTCGGTAAGGGTTTCTTCCTGCTTTTTGCCACCGTGCTCGGTGAGGCGTAGGGGCGCGACCCCGGCAGCACCGATGGAAACGCACGTGGCCCCGCGCCGGTCCGCGCGACCGTCGGAGTCGGCGATGACGACCGCGATGTCCGCCTCGGTGTGACTGACAAGGCCGTTCCGCAGCGCGCGGGCCGACGCGTCGGGGTCCACGGGGAGCAACCACACGCCATCGGCCCCGTCCCGGTCGATCCCCGCCGAGGTCAGCTGATGGCCCAGAGTATGGCGGGCGATGATCGGTCCGCGCTCGGTAGCCAGGAAGTGCTCGGTCGAGTGGTCCAGGACGAGCTGGACCACGGCGGCCGGCTTGCCAGTCCGGGCCGACAGGTCCACAGCCTCGGGCGAGGGCGTGACGTCGGCCAGCGCGACATAGCGCTTCTCCGAGATCGAGACGACCTTGCTGGCAACCACCACGATGTCGCCGTCCAGCAGCGCGGTGCCGGTTCGGGACAGCACCTCGGTCATCGCGCCGACGAGGTCGTCTCCGGGCTGAATGCGAGGGAAGGGTGCCAGTGCGAAGGCGGAGAATCCGGAAGTGGGGGGCGGAGGGGCGCTCATGGTTCTCCTGCTGCTGAAGTGAGGTCGGTACGAAGACGGTCGTGGGCGGCGGTGAGGATCTGGACCCGGCGCTGGGGCCGGGCGATGGACCACATGGACGGCGTGCAGTCGAGGCGGACACGCAAGGCCGTCGCCGCGATGCGCTGCGACCTCGGCCGCTTCCGCACCAGGGACCTGCGGTGCGCCGTCGCGCTGGACGAGCGCGCGCGGACGTTCCTGAGCGACCACCGGTAACCCACCGGACTGCCGCGCCACGCGCGATGGGGAGAACGCTTCTCGCCAAGCCGTCAATCAGCCTGATGCGCCTCGCGCCACGCGGCCATCGACCGGTTCCACTCCTCGCCGGTCAGCGCCGTCAGCGAGGCCGGGAACAGGCCGTCCTCCTCCTTGGCGATGTGGTGGTGCAGCTCGGCCACCGCCTCGCGCAGCCGGGCGACGTCCTCGGCGCGGTCCAGGTCGATCCCGCGGAGGAACGCCCCGAGGTCCCGGTGCTCGGCGACGAGCGCGTCGATGTAATCCGCGTACTCCGGGTCTGCGGCCATCACTGCGAACAGGCCCCGCTCCTCGCCCCGCCAGTGGGCGACCAGCTCCCGCTCCATCCGCGCCACCAGCTCCGCGACCAGCTCGTGGTCGCCGGCGTCCAGGGCGCGCAAAGCGGCCCCCGCCGCGTCCGTGACGGACTCGTGCTCCGCGATGAACTCCTTGATCAACGGGATCTCACGGCAGCCGCAGTAGTGACACATGCGCGCCACTCTGCCAGAAATGCGGCTTTCACCGCCCCGGGGGCACCACACCGGCCGCGCGACCCCGTAACCCGCACCAGCCGCGTAACCCTCTCCGGAAACACCGAAGGGCCCCGCCCCACCGAGTGAACGGTGGGACGGGGCCCTTCTTGGTGCTCTGTGCGGAGCTACCAGGTCAGACGGTCAAGTACTTACTTGACGATCTTGGTGACCTGGCCGGCGCCCACGGTCCGGCCACCCTCACGGATGGCGAACTTGAGGCCCTCCTCCATGGCGACCGGCTGGATCAGCTGGACCGACATGACGGTGTTGTCGCCCGGCATGACCATCTCGGTGCCCTCGGGGAGGGTCACGACGCCGGTCACGTCCGTGGTACGGAAGTAGAACTGCGGGCGGTAGTTGTTGAAGAAGGGGGTGTGACGGCCACCCTCGTCCTTCGACAGGATGTAGGCCTGGGCCTCGAAGTCGGTGTGCGGCGTGACCGAACCCGGCTTGATGATGACCTGGCCGCGCTCGACGTCCTCGCGCTTGATGCCACGGAGGAGCAGACCGACGTTCTCACCGGCCTGGCCCTCGTCGAGCAGCTTGCGGAACATCTCGATGCCGGTGACCGTGGTGGTGGTCTTCTCCTGCTTGATACCGACGATGTCGACGGTCTCGTTGACCTTGAGGACACCACGCTCGATACGGCCGGTGACGACGGTGCCACGACCGGTGATCGTGAAGACGTCCTCGATCGGCATCAGGAACGGCTTGTCGACGTCGCGCTCGGGCTGCGGGATGTTCTCGTCCACGGCCTTCATCAGGTCGAGAACGGTCTGGCCCCACTCCTTGTCGCCCTCGAGCGCCTTGAGCGCCGAGACCTTGACGACCGGCAGGTCGTCGCCCGGGAACTCGTACTCGGAGAGCAGCTCGCGGACCTCGAGCTCGACGAGCTCCAGGATCTCCTCGTCGTCCACCATGTCGGCCTTGTTCAGGGCGACGACGATGTACGGAACGCCGACCTGGCGGGCCAGGAGCACGTGCTCCTTGGTCTGCGGCATCGGGCCGTCGGTGGCGGCGACCACGAGGATGGCGCCGTCCATCTGCGCGGCACCGGTGATCATGTTCTTGATGTAGTCAGCGTGACCGGGGCAGTCGACGTGAGCGTAGTGACGCTGCTCCGTCTGGTACTCGACGTGCGCGATCGAGATGGTGATACCGCGCTGGCGCTCCTCGGGAGCCTTGTCGATCTGGTCGAAGGCCGAAGCCTCGTTCAGGTCCGGGTACGCGTCGTGCAGCACCTTGGTAATGGCGGCCGTGAGGGTCGTCTTACCGTGGTCGATGTGACCGATGGTGCCGATGTTGACGTGCGGCTTAGTCCGCTCGAACTTCGCCTTCGCCACTGGGTCCTCCTGTGGAGTGGTTCTGTACGCCTTGCTTCATCGGCGCCAGGTGATCTTTGCTGGGATGCCGGCCCCCGGGGGCATTCTCCGCGAAGTGTGAACTGCGCGACGAATGCCCCACGGGCTCCGGTGACAAGCCTAAAGCGTGAGCTCGGGAGAGTTACTCGCCCTTGGCCTTCGCGATGATCTCCTCGGCGACGTTCCGCGGAACCTCGGCGTAGGAGTCGAACTGCATCGAGTAGCTTGCGCGACCCGAGGTCTTGCTGCGGAGGTCTCCGACGTAGCCGAACATCTCCGAGAGGGGCACGAGGCCCTTCACGACGCGAGCGCCGCTGCGCTCCTCCATGGCCTGGATCTGGCCACGGCGGGAGTTGAGGTCGCCGATGACATCGCCCATGTAGTCCTCGGGCGTGGTGACCTCGACGGCCATCATCGGCTCCAGGAGCACGGGGGACGCCTTGCGGGCACCCTCCTTGAACGCCTGGGAACCGGCGATCTTGAAGGCCAGCTCCGAGGAGTCGACCTCGTGGAAGCCACCGTCGAGAAGGGTGACGCGGACGCCGACCATCTCGTAACCGGCCAGGACGCCGAACTGCATGGCTTCCTGGGCACCCGCGTCCACCGAGGGGATGTACTCGCGGGGGACACGGCCACCGGTGACCTTGTTGACGAACTCGTACGAGGCGTCGCCGCCCTCGAGGGGTTCGATGGAGATCTGCACCTTCGCGAACTGGCCGGTACCACCAGTCTGCTTCTTGTGCGTGTAGTCGATACGCTCGACGGCCTTGCGGATCGTCTCGCGGTACGCGACCTGCGGCTTGCCGACGTTCGCCTCGACGCGGAACTCGCGCTTCATGCGGTCGACGAGCACCTCGAGGTGCAGCTCGCCCATACCACCGATGATGGTCTGGCCGGTCTCCTCGTCGGAGTGCACCTGGAAGGACGGGTCCTCCTCGGAGAGGCGCTGGATGGCGACACCCAGCTTCTCCTGGTCACCCTTGGACTTGGGCTCGATGGCGACCTGGATGACCGGCGCCGGGAAGTCCATGGACTCCAGGATGACCGGGTTCTTGTCGTCGCACAGCGTCTCACCGGTGGTGGTCTGCTTGAGACCCATCACGGCGATGATGTCGCCGGCGCCCACCGAGTCGATCTCCTCACGCTTGTTCGCGTGCATGCGGTAGATCTTGCCGATGCGCTCCTTCTTGCCCTTGACGGAGTTCAGCACCGCGGTGCCGGCGTCCAGGCGACCGGAGTAGATCCGGACGAAGGTGAGCTTGCCGAGGTGCGGGTCGCTCGCGATCTTGAACGCCAGAGCCGACAGCGGCTCGTCGTCCGAAGGCTTGCGCTTGACGACCGTCTCGGGGTCCTTGGGGTCGTGGCCCTCGATGGCCTCGACGTCCAGGGGGGAGGGCAGGTAGCGGACGACCGCGTCGAGCAGGGGCTGGACGCCCTTGTTCTTGAACGCCGTGCCACAGAACACCGGGGTGACCGTGACGGAGTCGGCGCCGCCCTTGGAGGCCAGCGTGATGCGGCGGATCGCCTCGTGCAGCTGCTCCTGGGTGGGCTCGGTGCCCTCCAGGTACAGCTCCATCATCGCGTCGTCGTTCTCGGCGACGGACTCGAGGAGCTTGGCGCGCCACTCGTCGGCGAGCTCCTGGAGGTTTTCCGGGATGTCGACGATGTTGTACATCTCGCCCTTGGCGGCCTCTTCGGGGTACACGAAGGCCTTCATCGACACCAGGTCGACGACGCCCGTGAAGTCCGCCTCGGCGCCGATGGGGAGCTGCATGACGATCGGGGTCGCGCCGAGGCGGTCCACGATCATGTTGACGCAGCGCAGGAAGTCCGCACCGGTCCGGTCGAGCTTGTTGACGAAGCAGATGCGCGGCACGCCGTACCGGTCCGCCTGACGCCAGACGGTCTCGGACTGCGGCTCGACACCCGCCACGCCGTCGAACACGGTGACGGCGCCGTCGAGGACGCGGAGCGAACGCTCCACCTCGACGGTGAAGTCGACGTGGCCGGGCGTGTCGATGATGTTGATGGTGTGGTCAACATCATTGAGCGGCCAGTGGCAGGTCGTCGCGGCGGACGTGATGGTGATGCCGCGCTCCTGCTCCTGCTCCATCCAGTCCATCGTGGCAGCGCCGTCGTGGACTTCACCGATCTTGTAGGAGACGCCGGTGTAGAACAGAATCCGCTCAGTGGTGGTCGTCTTGCCCGCGTCGATGTGGGCCATGATCCCAATGTTGCGGACCTTGGCCAGGTCAAGCGAAGTGGTGGCCATAAGGCTCAGTCTTCTCTCGGTCTCGATGGGGGTAGCGACTACCAGCGGTAGTGCGCGAAGGCCTTGTTGGACTCGGCCATCTTGTGGGTGTCCTCACGCTTCTTGACGGCAGCGCCAAGACCGTTCGAGGCGTCGAGCAGCTCGTTCATGAGCCGCTCGGTCATCGTCTTCTCACGACGGGCGCGGGAGTAACCCACGACCCAGCGGAGCGCCAGGGTGGCGGCGCGACCGGGCTTGACCTCGATCGGCACCTGGTAGGTGGCGCCACCGACACGGCGGGACTTGACCTCGAGCGAGGGCTTGACGTTCTCCAGCGCGCGCTTCAGCGTGATGACCGGGTCGGCGCCGGTCTTCTCGCGAAGACCCTCCATGGCGCCGTACACGATCCGCTCAGCGGTGGAACGCTTGCCGTCGAGCAGGATCTTGTTGATCAGCGAGGTGACCAGAGGAGAGTTGTAGACCGGGTCGATGATGACCGGGCGCTTCGGGGCGGGGCCCTTACGAGGCATTCTTACTTCTCCTTCTTGGCGCCGTAGCGGCTGCGGGCCTGCTTGCGGTTCTTGACACCCTGGGTGTCGAGCGAGCCGCGGATGATCTTGTAGCGAACACCCGGCAGGTCCTTCACACGGCCACCACGCACGAGCACGATGGAGTGCTCCTGCAGGTTGTGTCCCTCACCCGGAATGTAGGCCGTGACCTCGATGCCCGAGGTCAGGCGCACACGTGCGACCTTCCGGAGCGCGGAGTTGGGCTTCTTCGGGGTGGTCGTGAACACACGCGTGCAGACGCCGCGGCGCTGGGGCGAACCCTCGAGTGCGGGCGTCTTGTTCTTCTCGACCTTGTCCTGCCGGCCCTTCCGGACCAGCTGCTGGATCGTAGGCACTACTTCTCCGGTTTCTGTGTGCCGTCGGTGAAACTAACCTGGAACGTCACCGACCCACGCGGTCGGGTGTGTCGAATCCTGCGAGCCCGTACCGGAACGGCATGAGGAGCATGGATCACGGTGGCCGAAGACAGGCTCGCCATGCGGTTGAGGACACGCACACGAACCCAGGCACACCCCAGGCACAAGGTCTGAGCGTACCTACCTCACCGACCTGGGTCAAAACAAATGCCGTCCAGCCCCGGCCGCCGAAGCGGCCGCCCGGCTTGTCCCTATCCCTCACCGGCCCCCGGAGGGCCCGTGAGGCGGCCCCAGGGGCCCGTACGGACCCTGCGGGCGGGTCAGGGTGCCCGGGGACCGGGTCCGCGCCCCGGCCGGCGGTGTGACGCACTACACGCCGGAGGGCGGCCACCCCGGGTGGGGTGACCGCCCTCCGGGCGGATCAGGCGACTCGCTTACTGGTTGTACGGACCGTAGTCGTAGTCCTCCAGCGGAACGGCCTGGCCGGAGCCCGAGCCGAACGGCGAGTAGTCGATGTCGTCGTAGCCGACGGCCGAGTACATCGCGGCCTTGGCCTCCTCGGTCGGCTCGACCCGGATGTTGCGGTAGCGGGACAGGCCCGTACCGGCCGGGATGAGCTTACCGATGATGACGTTCTCCTTGAGGCCGATGAGGCTGTCGGACTTGGCGTTGATCGCCGCGTCCGTCAGGACTCGGGTCGTCTCCTGGAAGGAGGCGGCCGACAGCCAGGATTCCGTCGCCAGCGAGGCCTTGGTGATACCCATCAGCTGCGGACGGCCGGAGGCGGGGTGACCGCCCTCGGTGACCACGCGACGGTTCTCGGTCTCGAACTTCGAGCGCTCGACGAGCTCGCCCGGCAGCAGCTCCGCGTCGCCGGACTCGATGATCGTCACGCGGCGGAGCATCTGCCGGATGATGATCTCGATGTGCTTGTCGTGGATCGACACGCCCTGCGAGTTGTAGACCTTCTGGACCTCGCCGACCAGGTGGACCTGGACCGCGCGCTGGCCGAGGATGCGCAGCACGTCGTGCGGGTTGGTGGCACCCACGGTGAGCTTCTGGCCCACCTCGACGTGGTCGCCCTCGCCGACCAGGAGACGGGCGCGCTTGGAGATCGGGAAGGCGATCTCGTCGCTGCCGTCGTCCGGGGTGACGACGATCTTCTTGGTCTTCTCGGTCTCCTCGATGCGGACGCGGCCCGCGGACTCGGAGATCGGGGCGACACCCTTGGGCGTACGCGCCTCGAAGAGCTCGACGACACGCGGCAGACCCTGGGTGATGTCGTCACCGGCCACACCACCGGTGTGGAAGGTACGCATCGTCAGCTGGGTACCGGGCTCACCGATGGACTGGGCGGCGATGATGCCGACCGCCTCACCGATGTCGACCAGCTTGCCGGTGGCGAGCGAGCGGCCGTAGCAGAAGGCACAGGTGCCGACCGCGGACTCGCAGGTCAGGACCGAGCGGGTCTTGACCTCCTCGACGCCGGCGCCCACCAGGGCGTCGATCAGGACGTCACCGAGGTCCACGTTGGCCGGCGCGATGACCTTGCCGTCCACGACGACGTCCTCGGCGAGCATGCGGGCGTAGACCGAGGTCTCGACGTCCTCCGTCTTGCGCAGGACACCGTCGGCGCCCTTGACCGCGATCTTCAGCTTGAGGCCGCGGTCGGTGCCGCAGTCCTCCTCGCGGATGATCACGTCCTGCGAGACGTCCACCAGACGACGGGTCAGGTAACCCGAGTCGGCGGTACGCAGGGCGGTGTCCGCCAGCCCCTTACGGGCACCGTGCGTGGAGATGAAGTACTCCAGGACGGTGAGGCCCTCACGGAAGGACGCCTTGATGGGACGCGGAATCGTCTCGTTCTTGGCGTTGGACACCAGACCACGCATACCGGCGATCTGACGCATCTGCATCATGTTTCCTCGGGCACCCGAGTCAACCATCATGAAGATGGGGTTCGTCTTGGGGAAGTTCTCGTTCATCGCCTCGGCGACCTCGTTGGTCGCCTTGGTCCAGATGTTGATGAGCTCCTGCGTGCGCTCGTCCTTGGTGATCAGACCGCGCTCGTACTGCTTCTGGACCTTCTCGTCCTGCTCCTCGTAGCCCTTGACGATGGCCTTCTTGGCCTCGGGCACGACGACGTCGGAGATGGCCACGGTGACGCCCGAACGGGTCGCCCAGTGGAAGCCCGCCGCCTTCAGGTTGTCGAGCGTCGCCGCCACGATGACCTTGGGGTAGCGCTCGGCGAGGTCGTTGACGATCTCGGAGAGCTGCTTCTTGCCGACCGAGTAGTCGACGAACGGGTAGTCCTCGGGCAGCAGCTCGTTGAAGAGCGCGCGGCCCAGGCTCGTCCGCAGCCGGAAGGTGTCACCCGGCTGGTACTCGGGCTCGCCCTCCTCGGCGACCGGCGGCACCCAGCCGCGCGGCGGGATGGTGCCCACCGGGAAGCGGATGTCGACGGAGGACTGGAGCGCCAGCTCGCCGGCGTCGAACGCCATGATCGCCTCGGCCGTGGAGCCGAACGCGCGGCCCTCGCCCTTGGTGTCACGCAGCTCGCCGTCGGTGGTCAGGAAGAACAGACCCAGCACCATGTCCTGGGTCGGCATCGTGACCGGGCGGCCGTCGGCCGGCTTGAGGATGTTGTTCGAGGACAGCATCAGGATGCGGGCCTCGGCCTGCGCCTCCGCGGACAGCGGCAGGTGGACGGCCATCTGGTCACCGTCGAAGTCCGCGTTGAACGCGGTGCAGACGAGCGGGTGGATCTGGATGGCCTTGCCCTCGACCAGCTGCGGCTCGAAGGCCTGGATGCCGAGGCGGTGCAGCGTGGGCGCACGGTTCAGCAGCACCGGGTGCTCGGCGATGACCTCTTCGAGGACGTCGTACACCACGGTGCGGCCGCGCTCGACCATGCGCTTGGCCGACTTGATGTTCTGCGCGTGGTTCAGGTCGACCAGGCGCTTCATCACGAACGGCTTGAACAGCTCCAGCGCCATCGCCTTCGGCAGACCGCACTGGTGCAGCTTGAGCTGCGGACCGACGACGATCACGGAACGCGCGGAGTAGTCCACGCGCTTGCCGAGCAGGTTCTGGCGGAAGCGGCCCTGCTTGCCCTTCAGCATGTCGCTGAGGGACTTCAGCGGGCGGTTGCCGGGGCCGGTGACCGGACGGCCGCGACGGCCGTTGTCGAACAGCGCGTCCACGGCCTCCTGGAGCATGCGCTTCTCGTTGTTCACGATGATCTCGGGCGCGCCGAGGTCGAGAAGCCGCTTCAGGCGGTTGTTGCGGTTGATCACGCGGCGGTACAGGTCGTTCAGGTCGGAGGTCGCGAAGCGGCCACCGTCCAGCTGCACCATCGGACGCAGGTCCGGCGGGATGACCGGCACGCAGTCGAGCACCATGCCCTTGGGCTTGTTGCTGGTCTGCAGGAACGCGGAGACGACCTTGAGGCGCTTGAGCGCACGGGTCTTCTTCTGGCCCTTGCCGGTGCGGATGATCTCGCGGAGGCGCTCGGCCTCCTCCTCCAGGTCGAAGGACTCCAGGCGCTTCTGCAGCGCGGCGGCGCCCATGCACCCGTCGAAGTACGTGCCGAAGCGGTCACGCAGCTCGCGGTAGAGCAGCTCGTCGCCCTCCAGGTCCTGGACCTTGAGGTTCTTGAAGCGGCTCCACACCTCGTCGAGGCGGTCGATCTCGCGCTGCGCACGGTCGCGCAGCTGCTTCATCTCGCGCTCGGCACCCTCGCGCACCTTGCGGCGCACGTCGGCCTTGGCGCCCTCGGCCTCCAGCTCGGCCAGGTCGGTCTCGAGCTTCTTGGCGCGGTTCTCCAGGTCGGAGTCGCGGCGGTTCTCGATCTGCTGGCGCTCGACGGAGACGTGCGCCTCCAGGGAGGGGAGGTCGCGGGTGCGGCGCTCCTCGTCCACGAACGTGATCATGTACGCGGCGAAGTAGATGACCTTTTCCAGGTCCTTCGGCGCGAGGTCCAGCAGGTAGCCCAGGCGCGACGGGACGCCCTTGAAGTACCAGATGTGGGTGACGGGAGCGGCGAGCTCGATGTGGCCCATGCGCTCACGGCGCACCTTGGCGCGGGTGACCTCTACGCCACAGCGCTCACAGATGATGCCCTTGAAGCGGACACGCTTGTACTTGCCGCAGTAGCACTCCCAGTCCCGGGTCGGACCGAAGATCTTCTCGCAGAAGAGTCCGTCCTTTTCGGGCTTGAGGGTGCGGTAGTTGATGGTCTCCGGCTTCTTGACCTCGCCGTGGGACCAGGTCCGGATGTCGTCCGCGGTGGCAAGGCCGATCCGCAGCTCGTCGAAGAAGTTGACGTCGAGCACTTGTCGTCAATCCCTCTTTCGGGGGTTCGAGCCCCCTCGCTTCACGCGAGTGAATCGGGGCACTTCAGCAATGGTCTGAACGGGTCCGGGGAGAGCCGGCCGGATCACGGAGATCCGGCCGGCCAACCCGTCAGACCTCTTCGACGCTGCTCGGCTCGCGCCGGGACAGGTCGATACCGAGCTCCTCCGCCGCGCGGAAGACGTCCTCGTCCGTGTCGCGCATCTCGATGGACATGCCGTCCGAGGACAGCACCTCCACGTTGAGGCAGAGCGACTGCATTTCCTTGATGAGCACCTTGAAGGACTCGGGAATGCCCGGCTCGGGGATGTTCTCGCCCTTGACGATGGCCTCGTAGACCTTCACGCGGCCGGTGACGTCGTCGGACTTGATCGTCAGCAGTTCCTGGAGGGCGTACGCCGCACCGTAGGCCTCGAGGGCCCACACCTCCATCTCACCGAAGCGCTGGCCACCGAACTGCGCCTTACCACCCAGCGGCTGCTGCGTGATCATGGAGTACGGGCCGGTCGAACGGGCGTGGAGCTTGTCGTCGACCAGGTGGTGCAGCTTCAGGATGTACATGTAGCCGACCGAGACCGGGTCCGGGAACGGCTCGCCGGAGCGGCCGTCGAACAGCTTGGCCTTGCCGGAGGGCTGCACCAGCCGCATGCCGTCGCGGTTCGGGATCGTGGCCTCGAAGAGACCCGAGATCTCGTCCTCGCGCGCACCGTCGAAGACGGGCGTGGCGACGTTGGTGCCGGGGGCGACCTGGTCGGCGCCGATGGCCTGCAGGCGCTTGGCCCACTCGTCACCGAGGCCGGAGACGTCCCAGCCGCGGCTGGCGAGCCAGCCGAGGTGGATCTCCAGAACCTGTCCGGGGTTCATTCGGGAAGGAACACCCAGCGGGTTGAGGATGATGTCGACCGGGGTGCCGTCCTCCAGGAACGGCATGTCCTCGATCGGCAGGATCTTCGAGATGACGCCCTTGTTGCCGTGACGGCCGGCGAGCTTGTCACCGTCGGTGATCTTGCGCTTCTGCGCCACGTAGACGCGGACCAGCTGGTTCACGCCCGGCGGCAGCTCGTCGCCCTCTTCGCGGTCGAAGACGCGGACGCCGATGACCTTGCCGATCTCGCCGTGCGGGACCTTGAGCGAGGTGTCGCGGACCTCGCGCGCCTTCTCACCGAAGATCGCGCGGAGCAGGCGCTCCTCGGGGGTCAGCTCGGTCTCACCCTTGGGCGTGACCTTGCCGACGAGGATGTCGCCGGCGACGACCTCGGCACCGATGCGGATGATGCCGCGCTCGTCGAGGTCGGCGAGGACCTCCTCGGAGACGTTCGGGATGTCCCGGGTGATCTCCTCGGGGCCGAGCTTGGTGTCACGGGCGTCGACCTCGTGCTCCTCGATGTGGATCGAGGAGAGGACGTCGTCCTGCACGAGGCGCTGCGACAGGATGATCGCGTCCTCGTAGTTGTGGCCCTCCCACGGCATGAACGCCACGAGGAGGTTCTTGCCGAGCGCCATCTCACCGTGCTCGGTGGCCGGACCGTCGGCGAGGACCTGGCCCTCGATGACCCGGTCGCCCTCGGAGACGACGACCTTCTGGTTGACCGAGGTGCCCTGGTTGGAGCGCATGAACTTGGCGATGCGGTACGTGGTGTACGTGCCGTCGTCGTTCGTCACGGTGATGTAGTCCGCGGAGACCTCCTGGACCACACCGTCCTTCTCGGCCTTGAGCACGTCGCCGGCGTCGGTGGCGCAGCGGTACTCCATGCCGGTGCCCACGAGGGGCGCCTCGGACTTGATGAGGGGCACGGCCTGGCGCATCATGTTCGCGCCCATGAGGGCACGGTTGGCGTCGTCGTGCTCCAGGAAGGGGATCATCGCGGTGGCGACGGACACCATCTGGCGCGGCGAGACGTCCATGTAGTCGACCTCGTCGCTGGGGACGTAGTCGACCTCGCCGCCGCGGCGGCGGACCAGCACGCGGGGCTCGGTGAAGCGCAGCTCGTCGGAGAGCGTCGCGTTCGCCTGGGCGATGACGAAACGGTCTTCCTCGTCGGCGGTGATGTAGTCGACCTCGTCGGTGACCTGGCCGTCGACGACCTTGCGGTACGGGGTCTCGATGAAGCCGAACGCGTTGACGCGGCCGTACGAGGCGAGCGAACCGATCAGACCGATGTTCGGGCCTTCGGGGGTCTCGATCGGGCACATGCGTCCGTAGTGGGACGGGTGCACGTCTCGGACCTCGAAGCCGGCCCGCTCACGGGAGAGACCACCCGGGCCGAGCGCCGACAGACGGCGCTTGTGGGTGAGCCCCGACAGCGGGTTGTTCTGGTCCATGAACTGCGACAGCTGGCTGGTGCCGAAGAACTCCTTGATGGAGGCGACGACCGGCCGGATGTTGATCAGGGTCTGCGGCGTGATCGCCTCGACGTCCTGGGTCGTCATGCGCTCGCGCACGACGCGCTCCATACGGGCGAGACCCGTACGGACCTGGTTCTGGATCAGCTCGCCGACGTTGCGCAGGCGGCGGTTGCCGAAGTGGTCGATGTCGTCGGTCTCGACGACGATCGTGCGGCCGGACTCGCCCACCGTCTCGGTCTCACCGGCGTGCAGCTTGACCAGGTACTTGATGGTCGCGATGACGTCGTCGGTGGTGAGCACGCCGGCGTCCAGCGGCTCGTCGGCGCCGAGCTTCTTGTTCACCTTGTAGCGGCCGACCTTCGCGAGGTCGTAGCGCTTCGGGTTGAAGTAGAGGTTCTCGAGCAGCGTCTGCGCGGCCTCGCGGGTGGGCGGCTCGCCCGGGCGGAGCTTGCGGTAGATGTCGAGCAGCGCGTCGTCCTGGCCCTGGGTGTGGTCCTTCTCCAGGGTGGCGCGCATGGACTCGTACTCGCCGAACTCCTCCAGGATCTGCTCGGTGGTCCAGCCGAGCGCCTTCAGGAGGACGGTGACGGACTGCTTGCGCTTGCGGTCGATGCGGACACCGACCATGTCGCGCTTGTCGATCTCCATCTCCAGCCAGGCACCCCGGGAGGGGATGATCTTGGCGGAGAAGATGTCCTTGTCGGACGTCTTGTCGATCGAGGAGTCGAAGTAGACACCCGGCGAGCGGACCAGCTGCGACACGACGACACGCTCGGTGCCGTTGATGACGAAGGTGCCCTTGTTGGTCATGAGCGGGAAGTCGCCCATGAAGACCGTCTGGGACTTGATCTCGCCGGTCTCGTTGTTGGTGAACTCGGCGGTGACGAAGAGCGGGGCGGCGTACGTGAAGTCGCGCTCCTTGCACTCGTCGATCGAGTTCTTCGGGGGCTCGAAGCGGTGGTCGCGGAACGTGAGCGACATCGACCCGGAGAAGTCCTCGATGGGGGAGATCTCCTCGAAGATCTCCTCGAGGCCGGACTTGGTGGGGACGTCTTGTCCACTGTCCAGAGCAGCCTCGACGCGAGCCTTCCAGGCGGCGTTGCCGAGGAGCCAGTCAAAGCTCTCGGTCTGCAGCGCGAGGAGGTTCGGAACCTCGAGGGGCTCCTTGATCTTTGCAAAAGAGATGCGCAGCGGGGCGGTGCTGGCGCCGTTGTTCGTATTCGCGGTCGAGGCGTTGCGCGAGGCGGCCAAGAGGGGGTCCTTCCGAGGGCTCGGACTCACTACGCGCGTACCGGTCCCAGATTGGACATGTGGGCAGATATCCCTGGTCAGGGATGGTTCGGTCCACGGTGCACAAGATGGGTATGCCCCTGGTGACGGGCAGGAGGCAGCTAACAGGCAGCGCAAAGGGTCAGTGTAGCCAAGCGGCACACTGATGTCCAGTCGGGGTTCTCAAAGACCCACGTATCGCTCACCAGCTGTTCTCAACACCTATGTCCAAGCCCTGCGCGGGGTGCGCTCCTGTTTACTTCCCGCTCCGCCGCCGATCCATGCCTCGGATTCGGATCGATTCGGCGCAGCGCCTTGAGAATTGCGCGCCGCGTGCGGTTCGTCAAGGCCCCCTCGGCCCGACCGGCCCCCGGGCCCCCGCGGACACCGCCCCTCGACGGCGCCCGTGTGCCCCGTGTGAAGGGCACGGCGAAGATCACCATACTCGTCAACGTGGGAAGGGCAAGGCACCCTCCGCCGGTACGCCGAAAGGCGACCACCCGAACGGGTGATCGCCTTTCGCGATGTGACGTCCGCGCCTCGCGGCACGGGGTCCTGAGGAGTCAGAGGACTCGCAGGGTCACTTGACCTCGACGGAGGCGCCGGCGCCCTTGAGGGACTCGGCGGCCTTGTCGGCGGCGTCCTTCGCGACCTTCTCGAGGACGGGCTTCGGGGCGCCGTCGACGAGGTCCTTGGCCTCCTTCAGGCCGAGGGAGGTCAGCTCACGCACGACCTTGATGACCTGGATCTTCTTGTCACCGGCGGCGGTGAGGATGACGTCGAACTCGTCCTTCTCCTCAACGGCGGCGGCGTCGCCGCCACCCTGGGCCGGACCGGCGGCAACGGCGACGGCCGCGGCGGCGGTGACCTCGAACTTCTCCTCGAAGGCCTTCACGAAGGCGGCGAGCTCGATGAGGGTGAGCTCCTCGAACTGGGCAAGCAGTTCGTCCTGGGACAGCTTCGCCATGACAGGCGTCCTTCCACTATTCGGCAGGTGCCGGATGTATGTGTCGGCGGGCGTACACGGTGCCCGCTGGACCGCTGAGCGTGATTACTCGGCGGCCTCGGCGGGAGCCGGCGTACCGGCACCGCCCTGCTCCTCCAGCTTGACGCGAAGCGCTTCCGCGGTGCGGACGAACTTCGACGGCAGCGCCTGGAAGAGCTGCGCAGTCTGCGTCTGCTTGCCCTTCATGGCACCGGCCAGCTTGGCGAGCAGAACCTCGCGGGACTCGAGGTCCGCGAGCTGCTTGATCTCATCGGCGGACAGCGCCTTGCCGTCAAGGACACCGCCCTTGATGATGAGGTTCGGATTCTCCTTGGCGAAGTCACGAAGACCCTTCGCCGACTCCACCGGGTCACCGGTGACGAAGGCAACCGCCGTCGGACCCGCGAACAGGTCGTCGAGCGCGTTGATCCCGGCCTCGTTGGCCGCAATCTTGGTCAGCGTGTTCTTCACCACGGCGTACTGGGCGTTCTCACCGAGCGAACGGCGCAGCTGCTTGAGCTGAGCCACGGTGAGACCCCGGTACTCGGTCAGCACGGCGGCGTTCGAGCTGCGGAACTGGTCCGCGAGCTCGGCTACCGCAGCAGCCTTGTCGGGCCTTGCCATAGCGTCGGCCTCCTTCCGGGTGATGAGGACCGCTCAAAAGGACCCGGAAAGACGAAACGCCCCGGCGCAGGCGCCAGGGCGTAGCTCGACCGAAACGAAGTCCGGGAGCTTTCCACAGTCACCTGCGCAGGTCGTCCGCATCAACGGAGCCTTCGGTTGCCGAATCCTCGCGGATTCAGGACAACGACCAGCGGTCTTTGGCTTCTGCGAAAGAGTACGCGACCGGGGTCGCGCCGGGCAAATCCGCCCGGCCCCGGACAGGCCCGAGAGGTTTGAACGGGCCGGAACCGGGACAGCGCGGTCGGGGAACGGGGGTCAGGAAGCCGCCCCGGTACCCGCTCCCTGCTGCTGCTTCAGCAGCTCGGTGAAGTCGACGGTCTGGGCGGCCGGCGGGCGCTCGACCGTGACCTTGGTGCCGTAGTCGCTGTAGTAGACCGTGGAGTTCAGCTCGCCGGTCTTCATCGCGCCGCGCTCGGTCTTCTTCACCAGCAGGTCGTTCTCGTCGACCCAGATGTCGATGGTCTCCGTGGTGATCCCGGCGTCCGCCAGCTGCTTCTTGAGCGCGTCGAGCTCATCGGCGCTGAGCTTGCTGTTCTTGGAGGTCAGGGCGGCGACGTCGACCGTGCCGGAGTAGTGCGTGGTGCTGACGCCGCGGACGTCCTCCTGGCCGACCTTCTTCACGTCACCGGAGGCCAGCAGCGACTTCACCCCCTGCTCGGGCGTGCTGTTCTGCATCTGGTCCTTCAGGACCGCGCCCGAGGCGCCGGCCAGCTGGGCCAGGTCGTCGTAGCTGTAGCTGATCCAGTTCTTGCCGCCGGTCTGCTGGGCCATCGCGTCGCCCATGTTGGCCGCGTACCCGTCCTTGAAGTAGCGGGCCTCCATGGTCCCGCTGCCCCCGGCCTGCTTCATGGCGTCGGCCATGGAACCACCGGTGTACGAGATCTCCATGGTGCCGGTGAGGCCGTCGGACCAGTCCATGACGCCCTTCTGCTTCATGGTCATCATGCTGCCCATGGAGGTCTCGCCCTCGACGCGGGCCGACTGCGCCTGACCGGTCTTCTTCTGCACGGCGACCAGCGCGGCGATCGGGTCGACCTTCACCACGGAGCTGCCGCGGTCGTTCTTCTTCCCCGCGTCCTTGCTCGTGCCGCCGTCGTCGGAGCCCCCACAGGCGGCGACGGAGGTCAGCGCCGCCGCCACGGCCACGGCCAGGCCCACGCGCCTTACGGTGTTGCTCTGCATCTGCGTTCCACCCCTCGTTCGACTCTCGGGCACCCACGCTAGCGCGGGGCTCCGACAATCATGTCCACGTACGAATGAGGACGAGCCCCGCACCTCGAAAGGTTGCGGGGCCCGTCCCATGTCACACGTGACGCGACGGTCGTACGAGCGCGGAGGCTCAGACGGCGGCCGGGTCCTCCTCGACGAGGAGGTTACGGGTGCGGTTGGGGTCCAGCGGGATGCCGGGGCCCATGGTGGTGGCCAGGGCGGCCTTCTTGACGTAGCGGCCCTTCGCGGCGGACGGCTTCAGACGGAGGACCTCCTCCAGCGCGGCCGCGTAGTTCTCGACCAGCTTGGTGTCGTCGAAGGAGACCTTGCCGATGATGAAGTGCAGGTTCGCGTGCTTGTCGACACGGAACTCGATCTTGCCGCCCTTGATGTCGGTGACAGCCTTGGCGACATCGGGGGTGACGGTGCCGGTCTTCGGGTTCGGCATCAGACCACGCGGACCGAGCACGCGGCCGAGGCGGCCGACCTTGCCCATGAGGTCCGGGGTGGCGACGACGGCGTCGAAGTCCAGACGGCCCTTCGCCACCTCGTCGATCAGCTCGTCGGCGCCGACGATGTCGGCTCCGGCGGCTTCCGCGGCCGCAGCACGGTCACCGGTCGCGAAGACCAGGACCCGGGCGGTCTTGCCGGTGCCGTGCGGGAGGTTCACGGTGCCGCGGACCATCTGGTCGGCCTTGCGCGGGTCGACACCCAGGCGGAAGGCGACCTCGACGGTGCCGTCGAACTTCGTGGTGGCGGTCTCCTTGGCGAGGCGGACGGCCTCGAGCGGGGCGTAGAGGCGCTCCCGGTCGATCTTGGCGTCCGCAGCGCGGAGGTTCTTGCTGCGCTTCACTTCTACTCCTGATGGTTTCAGAGTGTGGAGTCGTGGTGCGGACCAGCGCTTGGTCCTGCCACTGAGGGGGTGGGGCTGATTCAGCCTTCGACCGTGATGCCCATGGAGCGGGCGGTGCCTTCGATGATCTTCGACGCGGCGTCGAGGTCGTTGGCGTTCAGGTCGGGGAGCTTCGTCGTGGCGATCTCGCGGACCTGGGCGGCCGTCAGCTTGGCGACCTTGGTCTTGTGCGGCTCGCCGGAGCCCTTCTCCACACCCGCAGCCTTGAGGATCAGCTTGGCGGCCGGCGGAGTCTTGGTGATGAAGGTGAAGGAGCGGTCCTCGTAGACCGTGATCTCCACCGGCACGACCATGCCACGCTGCGACTCGGTCGCGGCGTTGTAGGCCTTGCAGAACTCCATGATGTTGACGCCGTGCTGACCCAGCGCGGGGCCGACCGGCGGGGCCGGGTTGGCCGCACCGGCGTTGATCTGGAGCTTGATCAGCCCCGTGACCTTCTTCTTCTTGGGAGGCATGTGCTCTCTCCGGGTCCTAGTGAGAGTTTTCGCCTTCATCCGGTCATCCGGATGCAGGCATACCGCACAACGATAACGGGTATAGCTGCGCGACCAAAAACCAAGCAGGTCAGACCGGCTTAGACAGCCTGTCTGACCTGCTCGGTAGGCATGTGTCCAGAAGCGGGCGGAATGCTCAGTTCTTCTGGATCTGGTCGAAGCTGAGCTCGACCGGGGTCTCGCGACCGAAGATCTCGACGAGGCCCTTGACCTTCTTCGAGTCGGCGTTGATCTCGTTGATCGTCGCCTGCAGCGTCGCGAACGGGCCGTCGGTGACGGTGACGGAGTCGCCGACCTCGAAGTCCAGCACCTGGACCTCGACCTTGCGGGCCGGAGCCGGCTTGCCCTCGGCCTCGGCGGCCTCGCGGGCGGCCTTCTCCTCGGCCTCCGGGGCGAGCATCTTGACGATCTCGTCCAGGGTCAGCGGGTACGGGTCGTAGGCGTTGCCCACGAAGCCGGTGACGCCGGGGGTGTTGCGGACGACGCCCCAGGACTCGTTCGTCAGGTCCATGCGCACCAGCACGTAGCCGGGCAGCTTGTTCTGACGGACGTTCTTGCGCTCGCCGTTCTTGATCTGGACGATTTCCTCCTCAGGCACCTCGGCCTGATAGATGAACTCCTCCACGTTCAGCGAGACGGCGCGCTGCTCCAGGTTGGCCTTCACACGCTTCTCGTAACCGGCGTACGTGTGGATGACGTACCACTCGCCCGGCAGTCCGCGAAGCTCCTCGCGCAGGGCGGTCACCGGGTCGACGGGCTCGGCCGGCTCGGCCTCCTCCTCGTCGGCGGCGTCCGCGCTCTGCTCGGCGTCCGCGCTCTCCTCGGCGGCCTCGTCGATGTCGGTGTCGGCGGCCTCGGCCCGGTCCGACTCCTCGGCGTCCGCCGCCTCGACGATGTCGAGCTCGTTCTCGGCGGACTCGAAGGTGCCCGCCGTCGGCTCGCCGGCGTCGTTCAGGTTCGGGTCAGACACGGTGGCTTCTTCCTGGATACAAATGGGTGGTACATGCGAAAGGGGCGCCCAGCAGGCGCCCTTCGCGTGGATCAGCCGAAGACGTACTTGATGACCCGCGCGAACCCGAAGTCAATCACGGTCACGAGGCCGATCATGACGACGACGAACACGATCACCACGGTGGCGTACGTCGACAGCTCGTTGCGCGTCGGCCAGACGACCTTGCGAAGCTCGGCGACGATCTGGCGGTAGAAGAGCGCGAGACGGCCCAGCGGGCCCTTCTTTCCGCGCTTTCCGCCCTTCCGGGTCTTCTTCTTCGACTCGGGCGCCTCGTCCTCGGCATCAGGCTTGTCGATGGAGCCCACGGCGTCCGTCACGCTTCTCACCTGATTCCGGGTCGTGGCCGTGCCGCGCCCGGTGGAGCCGCACGGCGGTGCATTGAAGTACGTACATGCGCACACCCCCTGGCGAAGGGGTGTGTAGCAGGGCCGGAGGGACTTGAACCCCCAACCGCTGGTTTTGGAGACCAGTGCTCTACCAATTGAGCTACGACCCTTTGTGGATTCCACCAACCTACCGCATGTTCCCGGAAGACCCGAGTGCAGGAACGGTGCGGCTGGTGAAGGCCAACGACAGGTGAGTGTACGTGCTCGGCGGCCCGGCGTCGAACAGAAAGCTTCCGACCGCTCCCGGTCCGTTCGTGTCCGGATGCTGTCCGAGTGCTGTCCGGTCCCTGAAACCCCTGTGCCGACACGGAAAACGGTCTGGGAGCATGGGGGCATGAGCGCTGCTACTTCTCCGTCCGAGAGCCGGGTCTCCGCCCGCATCGGTGCGATCTCCGAGTCCGCCACCCTCGCCGTCGACGCCAAGGCCAAGGCCCTCAAGGCCGCGGGCCGTCCGGTGATCGGCTTCGGTGCCGGCGAGCCCGACTTCCCGACCCCCGGCTACATCGTCGACGCCGCGGTCGAGGCATGCCGCAACCCGAAGTACCACCGCTACACCCCGGCCGGCGGGCTCCCCGAGCTCAAGGCCGCCATCGCGGAGAAGACGCTGCGCGACTCCGGGTACGAGGTCGACCCCGCCCAGATCCTGGTCACCAACGGCGGCAAGCAGGCCATCTACGAGGCGTTCGCCGCGATCCTCGACCCGGGCGACGAGGTCATCGTGCCGGCGCCGTACTGGACCACCTACCCCGAGTCGATCCGGCTGGCCGGCGGCGTCCCGGTGGAGGTCGTGGCCGACGAGACCACCGGCTACCGGGTCTCGGTCGAGCAGCTGGAGGCGGCCCGTACGGAGCGCACGAAGGTCGTCCTGTTCGTCTCCCCGTCCAACCCGACCGGCGCGGTGTACAGCGCGGCGGACACCGAGGCGATCGGCCGCTGGGCCGTCGAGCACGGCCTGTGGGTCATGACGGACGAGATCTACGAGCACCTGGTCTACGGGGACGCGACGTTCACCTCGCTGCCCGCCGTCGTCCCCGAGCTGCGCGACAAGTGCATCGTCGTCAACGGCGTCGCCAAGACGTACGCGATGACCGGCTGGCGCGTGGGCTGGATCGTCGGCCCCAAGGACGTCGTGAAGGCCGCGACCAACCTCCAGTCGCACGCCACGTCGAACGTCGCCAACGTCTCGCAGGCCGCCGCGCTGGCCGCCGTCTCCGGCAACCTGGACGCGGTCGCGGAGATGCGCACCGCCTTCGACCGCCGCCGCCGGACCATCGTGCGGATGCTCAACGAGATCGACGGCGTGTTCTGCCCGGAGCCGGAGGGCGCCTTCTACGCGTACCCGTCGGTGAAGGACCTGCTCGGCAAGGAGATCCGGGGCAAGCGCCCGGCGACCTCGGTCGAGCTGGCCGCGCTCATCCTGGACGAGGCCGAGGTGGCGGTCGTCCCCGGCGAGGCGTTCGGCACGCCCGGCTACCTGCGCCTGTCGTACGCCCTGGGCGACGACGACCTCGTCGAGGGCGTCTCGCGGCTCCAGAAGCTGCTGGCCGAGGCGAAGGCCTAGGCCGTGCTCTGAAAGTCCGCGTACGAGCGACCTCCGGCCCCGGCCGGGGGTCGCTTTCGCGTTCGACGGGCACCCCGATGGGGAAAGCGGCTACCGCGCCGCCCCGTCCGTGCGGCAGGATCTTGGGATGGAGCGTGATGTACGTCTGTTGCCCAAGGCCCACCTGCACCTGCACTTCACCGGGTCGATGCGTCCCACGACGCTGCTGGAACTCGCCGACAAGTACGGGGTGCGGCTACCCGAGGCCCTGACCGGCGGCGAGCCGCCCAAACTCCGGGCGACGGACGAACGGGGCTGGTTCCGCTTCCAGCGCCTCTACGACATCGCCCGGTCGTGCCTGCGGGCCCCCGAGGACATCCAGCGCCTGGTGCGCGAGGCCGCCCAGGAGGACGTGGCGGACGGGTCGGGCTGGCTGGAGATCCAGGTCGATCCCACCTCGTACGCGCCGCTGCTCGGCGGCCTGATCCCGGCGATCGAGATCATCCTCGACGCGGTGGACTCCGCGTCGCGCGCGACCGGGCTGCCGATCCGGGTGGTGATCGCGGCGAACCGGATGAAGCACCCGCTGGACGCGCGCACACTGGCGCGGCTCGCCGTGCGGTACGCGGACCGGGGCGTCGTCGGCTTCGGCCTCTCCAACGACGAGCGGCGGGGCATGGCCCGCGACTTCGACCGGGCCTTCGCCATCGCGCGGGAGGGCGGTCTGCTGGCCGCTCCGCACGGCGGCGAGCTGTCGGGCCCCTCCAGCGTCCGGGACTGCCTGGACGATCTGGACGCCGTGCGCGTCGGACACGGGGTGCGGGCGGCCGAGGACCCCCGGCTGCTGCGCCGGCTGGCCGAGTCCGGGGTGACCTGCGAGGTGTGCCCGGCGTCCAACGTGGCGCTCGGCGTCTACGAGAAGCCCGCCGACGTACCCCTGCGCACTCTGTTCGACGCGGGCGTGCCGATGGCGCTCGGCGCGGACGACCCGCTGCTGTTCGGTTCCCGGCTGGCCGCCCAGTACGACCTGGTGCGCCGCCACCACGCGTTCACGGACGAGGAGCTGGCCGAGCTGGCCCGCCAGTCGGTGCGCGGGTCCACGGCGCCCGAGCCGGTCCGGGCGGAGCTGCTGGCGGGCGTCGACGCCTGGCTGGCCGGTCCCTCGGTCTGAGCCGTGCGGGCTTCCGGGCCCTACAGGCTGACGCCCACGGTCACCGGTTCGTTGACGAGGGTGACGCCGAAGGCCGCGTGCACCCCGGCGACGACCTCGCGGGCCAGGGCCAGCAGGTCCTCGGTGGTGGCTTCGCCCCGGTTGGTGAGGGCGAGGGTGTGCTTGGTGGAGATGCGGGCGGGTCCGGTGCCGTAGCCCTTGGTGAAGCCGGCCCGGTCGATGAGCCAGGCGGCGGAGGTCTTCGTGCGCCCGTCTCCGGCCGGGAAGGCGGGCGGTGTGACGTCGGGCCCGAGCCGGTCGGCGACCCGTGCCAGGAAGGCGTCGAAGGCGTCCTGGTCGAGGATCGGGTTGGTGAAGAAGGACCCGGCCGACCAGGTGTCGTGGTCCTCCGGGTCGAGCACCATGCCCTTGCCCGCGCGCAGCCGCAGCACGGTTTCGCGGGCCTCCGCCGCGGGAACGCGGTCCCCCTCCGCGACGCCCATGGCCCGTGCGGTCTCGGGGTACTTCAGCGGCGCCGACAGCCCGCCGGACTCCTCCAGGGCGAAGCGGACGCGCAGCACCACGTACCGGTCGGGTTCGGCCTTGAAGCGGCTGTGCCGGTAGGAGAAGGCGCACGCGGAGTTGGGCAGGACGACCGTTTCCCGGCTGCGCCGGTCGTAGGCGACGACCTCGGTGAGGGTGGAGGACACCTCTTGGCCGTACGCCCCGACGTTCTGGATCGGGGTGGCGCCCGCGGAGCCGGGAATGCCGGCGAGGCATTCGAGACCGGCGAGCCCGGCCTCCACCGTGCGGGCGACGGCGTCGGTCCAGACCTCGCCGGCGGCCAGCTCCAGGGAACCGCCGTCCAGTTCGAAGCTCCGGGTGGCGATGCGCAGGGCGGTGCCCTCGAAGCCCTTGTCCCCGATGACCAGGTTGCTGCCGCCGCCGATGATCAGCAGCGGGGTGCCGCTGTCGTCGGCCTCGCGGACGGCTTCGACCACTTCGTCGTCCGTGGTGGCGGTGAGCAGCCGGGTGGCGGGGCCGCCGAGCCGGAAGGTGGTCAGGGGGGCGAGGGGCGCGTCGTGGAGTTCCTGCACGGGGACAAGGGTACGGTCCGTGGTCCCGCCGCTGGGCGGGGCCACGGACCGCGTCGGGTGTACGGGGTGCCTCAGGCGGCTACGGAGGCCCGCTCCCCGGTGTGCCCCTCGACCGGGGCGGCGGCCGCGGGGCCGGGCTCCGGGGCGGCGGCGCGGCGGCCGGGGATCATGAGGGCGACGAGCGCGGCCAGGGCGACGGTTCCGGCGCCGAGCCAGACGGCCGGCACGGTCCCGTCGGTGAAGGACCGCGCCGAGTCGAGGCCGCCCCGCGCCGAGAAGACGGTGGTGAGCACGGCGATCCCGAGGGCGCCGCCGACCTCGCGCAGGGCGTTGTTGGCGCCGGAGGCGATGCCCTGTTCGCCGGGGCGGACGCTGGACATGACCAGGCCGGCGGCCGGGGCGAAGTAGAGGGCCATGCCGATGCCGCCGACGACGAGGCCGGGCAGCTGCGAGGCGTAGGAGGCGTCCGGGGCGATGGTCAGGGCGAAGAGGCCGAGGCCGGTGGCCTGGAGGGCGAGGCCGGTGATGACGACGGGGCGGCCGCCGAACCGGTCGGAGAGTATTCCGGCGATCGGGGCGACGAGCATCGGCATCCCGGTCCAGGGCAGCATCCGCAGTCCGGCCTCGGTGGGCGAGTAGCCGAGGACGCTCTGGAAGTACTGGCTGAGCAGGAAGATCGAGCCGAACATCCCGAGGTACATCAGCAGGCTGGCGATGTTGATGCCGAAGAAGCCCCGGTCCCGGAAGAGGCGCATGGGCAGCATGGGCCGGCTGCTCCGGAAGCCGTGGCGGACGAAGGCGCCGATGAGCGCGGTGCCGGCGAGGAGCGAGGTCAGGACGGTGGGGTCGGTCCAGCCGTCGGCGTTGGCGTTGACGAGGCCGTAGACGAGGCCGAAGAGGCCGCCGCTGACGAGGAGGGTGCCGGGGAGGTCGAGCCGGGCGCCGGGGGCGTACGACTCCGCCAGGCGGAAGCGGGCGAGAGGCAGCAGGAGCAGGCCGATCGGCACGTTGAGCCAGAAGATCCACTGCCAGGAGATGTGCTCGGTGAGGCTGCCGCCGATCAGGGGCCCACTGGCCACGGCGAGGCCGGTGACGGCGCTGAAGATGCCGAGCGCCATGCCCCGGCGGGCCGGTTCCACGGCGGCCGTGAGCAGGGTGAGGGTGAGCGGCATCATGATCGCGGCGCCGACGCCCTGGACGGCGCGGAAGGCGATGAGTTCGTTGATGCCGGGCGAGAGGGCGGCGGCCGCGGACGCGCCGGTGAAGACGGTGAGCCCGGCGAGGAAGAGCCGGCGGCGGCCGAAGCGGTCACCGAGGGCGGCGCCGAACATGAGCAGGACGGCGAAGGTCAGGGTGTAGCCGTTGACCGTCCACTCCAGCTCCTCCATCTCTCCGCCGAGGCTCTCGCGGATGGACGGCAGTGCGGTGGTGACGACGAGGTTGTCGAGGGCCGCCATGAAGCCGGCGACGCTGGTGATGACGAGGGCCCAGGCCGCTCCCGCGCGGCCTTTCGTGTGCTGGTCCACTGCTCCCCCTGGAGGGTTAGTAATTGGTCACTAACTTTTCTGGGCAGAAAACCGGGCCGAGCCCGGCGAAGACGGCGATGCCGTCAGGTGATCGGCCGGGCCGAGGTGTAGAAGCCGGACCAGATCCGGTGTCCGGCCGGAAAGCCGAGCGAGGTCAGCGTGTTGGCGAGCATGCCGTACGCGAGGAAGGTCGTGGCCTCGTCGGCGTCGGCGCCGAGCGCGAGGTGGACGGAGTCGAAGAGTTCCAGCCAGCCGGACCGTACCGACTCGCCGAAGGCGTGGTCCCCGGCCGCTTCGGCGGCGGCCACGGCCGCGTACATCTGCATCTGCATGAGCAGCTTGTCCGGGTCGTCGGCGATCAGCCGCTGGTAGGCCCGGGCCATGGCGTGGAGCGCCTCTTCGCCCTCCAGCCCGTCGGCCGCCTCGGCGAAGACCTCGCGGGTCTCGCGGAGGCAGCGCTCGGCCGCGGCGAGGAACATCGCCTGCTTGTTGGGGAAGAGACGGAAGAGGTACGGCTGCGAGACGCCCACCCGCTTGGCGATCGCCTCGGTGGAGGTCGCGCTGTAGCCGCCCCGGGCGAACTCGGTGACCGCCGCGCGGATGACGCTCTCGCGCCGCTCGTCTGCACTCATCCTTGCCATGGCAGTAAGTTAGTACTCGATCACTAACTTGGTCAAGGGGGGTGGTTGGCGGGACCGGAGGCGGGGCGGCCGGCCGGGGCGCGGGCGGGGCACACGTAAGGGGCACGGCCCATGGACCGTGCCCCTTACCGGCCTGCGGCGCGGCCCCGTCTCAGGCGAGCTGCACCACGGCCCGCGACATGCCCAGGACCTTCTTGCCGTCGCTCATGACCGTCAGGTCCACCCGCACCCGCCGGTCGTCCAGCAGGGCGGCCACCTTGCCGCTGACCTCGATCAGCGCGCCCTTGTCGTCGTCCGGGACCACCACGGGCTTGGTGAAGCGCACGCCGTACTCCACGACCGCGCCCGGATCGCCGGCCCAGTCGGTGACGACGCGGATCGCCTCGGCCATGGTGAACATGCCGTGCGCGATCACGTCGGGCAGTCCGACCTCGCGGGCGAAGCGCTCGTTCCAGTGGATCGGGTTGAAGTCCCCCGAGGCGCCCGCGTACTGCACGAGCGTCGCGCGGGTGACCGGGAAGGACCGGGCGGGCAGCTCCGTGCCGACCTCGACCGCCTCGTAACTCACCTTCGCCGTCATCACGCCTCCTCGGCGGCGCGCGCCACCAGCTTCGTCCAGGCGGTCACCACGTGCTCGCCGGACGCGTCGTGGACCTCGCCGCGGACGTCCAGGATGTCGTTGCCCGCCATGGACTTCACGGCCTCGATGGTCGAGGTCACGGTCAGCCGGTCCCCCGCGCGCACCGGGCGGGTGTAGACGAACCGCTGGTCGCCGTGGACCACGCGGCTGTAGTCCAGCCCCAGCTGGGGGTCCTCGACGACCTGGCCGGCGGCCTTGAAGGTGATCGAGAACACAAAGGTGGGCGGCGCGATGACATCGTCGTGCCCGAGCGCCGCCGCGGCCTCGGGGTCGGTGTAGGCGGGGTGGGTGTCGCCCACGGCCTCGGCGAACTCGCGGATCTTCTCCCGTCCGACCTCGTACGGCGCGGTGGGCGGATAGGTCCGTCCCACGAAGGACTGGTCGAGCGCCATGAACTCGCAACCTCCTGGATGAAAGACGACTGGGCCGGCCTGTGGCGGCGTCCCGCCCCATTCAACGGCAAGCCCGCACAACGACACGAGGCCGCCCCCCGGAGGGGACGGCCTCGTGTACGAGCCTGATTCAGCGCGTTTCGCGGTGCGCAGTGTGCGAGTTGCAGCGCGGGCAGTGCTTCTTCATCTCAAGACGGTCCGGGTTGTTACGCCGGTTCTTCTTGGTGATGTAGTTCCGCTCCTTGCACTCCACGCAGGCCAGCGTGATCTTCGGGCGGACGTCGGTGGCAGCCACGTGAGTGCTCCTTGGACGGACGATGAACGGATGAACGCAGAAAAGAGTAGCCGATCGAAGGACCGACCCCACAATCGGCTACTTTTTGTAGCGGTGACCGGACTTGAACCGGTGACACAGCGATTATGAGCCGCTTGCTCTACCGACTGAGCTACACCGCTTTGATGACTGATCCTCCCCGCCGAAGCGGGGACTCTCGATCACCAGAGCCCCAATGCGGAATCGAACCGCAGACCTTCTCCTTACCATGGAGACGCTCTACCGACTGAGCTATTGGGGCGAGCGAGGAAGACATTACACGCTCGGTCGCCGATCGCCCAAATCCGTTTCGGGACGCCCGGCCATCCCCGTCCTGTACCCCGCCCCGGGCGCCCGTACACCGCTGATCAGCAAGGCGGCACCGGTACGACTATTGCGCTCTTCCCCGAACGGGACGGGCCACGCCCCTAGGCTCGACTCACTCTCTGTGATCTTGAGCCGTCTTCTGGAGCACGATGCCCGACAGCCAGCCGGGGCAGCCCGACGACCACGCGGCCGAAACCGCCGGCGGCCCGGGAAGCGGCGCGCTGACCCTCCGGGGCGCCCGGCTCGCGGACGGCCGGGTCGTGGACGTGCGGCTCTGCGACGGCCGCATCGAGGCCGTG
>NZ_JAKRGC010000309.1 GCF_022347745.1 Streptomyces sp. OfavH-34-F | reverse complement strand
GCCCGCGCTCCGGACCCGCACCGCCGCGGGCCGCCGGGCCTTGGCAGCGGGCCGCACCCGCACGCTCTCTTCGGCCGGCATGTCCCTGTCCCCTCCACTGCTCGTGCCCAGGGGCTCGTCCGCCCCGGTCGACCGGGGCGGTGCGGCGCGGCGGCCGGGCCCGTCAGGCGCTCTCGGCGGCGCGTGCGCGGACGGCGTCCGCGAAGGCCTCGCCCCGCTTGTTGTAGTTGACGAACATGTCCATGGACGCGCAGGCCGGGGCCATCAGCACGGTGTCGCCCGGCCGGGCGAGCCGTGCCGCCTCGCGGACCGCCTCGGACATCGCCCCAGTGTCGGTCCGGTCGAGGTCGACCACCGGGACCTCGGGGGCGTGTCGCGCCAGGGCTTCGCGGATCAGGGCGCGGTCCGCGCCCATCAGCACGACGCCCCGCAGCCGCTTCGCGCAGCCGGTCACCAGCTCGTCGAAGGTGGCCCCCTTGGCCAGCCCCCCGGCGATCCAGACGATGGAGTCGTAGGCGGCGAGCGAGGCCTCGGCGGCGTGCGTGTTGGTGGCCTTGGAGTCGTCCACGTACGCGACCCCGTCGACGTCCGCGACGTGCTCGATGCGGTGCGGGTCGGGGCGGAAGGCGCGCAGTCCGTCGCGCACGGCGGCGGGCGCGACGCCGAAGGCGCGGGCCAGGGCGGCGGCGGCCAGGGCGTTGGCGATGTTGTGCGGGGCCGGCGGGTCGACGTCGGCGACCTCGGCCAGTTCCTGGGCCTGCTTCTGGCGGTTCTTCACGAAGGCGCGGTCCACCAGGATGCCGTCGACGACGCCGAGTTGCGAGGGCCCCGGGGTGCCGAGGGTGAAGCCGATGGCGCGGCAGCCCTCCTCCACGTCCGCCTCGCGCACCAGGTCCTCGGTGGCCGGGTCGGCGGCGTTGTAGACGCAGGCGACCGTGTTGCCCTCGTAGATCCGGCCCTTGTCGGCGGCGTAGGCCGCCATGGAGCCGTGCCAGTCGAGGTGGTCCGGGGCCAGGTTGAGGACGGCCCCGGAGTGGGCGCGCAGCGAGGGCGCCCAGTGCAGCTGGTAGCTGGAGAGTTCGACGGCGAGGACGTCGTACGTCTCCTCGCCGAGGACGGCGTCCAGCAGGGAGACGCCGATGTTGCCGACGGCGGCGGTGCGCAGCCCGGCGGCCTCCAGGATGGCGGCCAGCATCCGGACGGTCGTGGTCTTGCCGTTGGTGCCGGTGACCGCGAGCCAGGGGGCCGGCTCCCGGCCGTCCAGGCCGCGCAGCCGCCAGGCGAGTTCGACGTCGCCCCAGACCGGGACGCCCGCCTCGGCGGCCGCGGCGAACAGCGGCTTGCCGGGCTTCCAGCCGGGGGCGGTGACGACGAGTTCGGTGGACGGGGGCAGGGTGTCGCCGTCGCCGAGGCGCACGGCGATGCCCTGCGCCTCCAGTTCGGCGGCCTGGGCGCGGGAGCGCTCGTCGTCCCCGTCGTTGACCACGGTGACGACGGCGCCGAGTCCCTGCAGGACACGGGCGGCCGGGATTCCGGAGACCCCGAGTCCGGCGACCGTGACGTGCTTGCCCTGCCAGTCCACGTTGCTCACTTCTTGGCTGCCCATCCTGCGTAGAAGAGGCCGAGTCCGACGATGACGCACATGCCCTGGATGATCCAGAAGCGGACCACGACAAGGACTTCGGACCACCCCTTGAGTTCGAAGTGGTGCTGGAGGGGGGCCATCCGGAAGACGCGCTTGCCGGTCATCTTGAACGAGCCGACCTGGATGACGACGGACATCGTGATCATCACGAAGAGGCCGCCGAGGATCGCCATCAGGAACTCGGTGCGGGAGCAGATCGCGAGACCCGCGAGGGCACCGCCGAGGGCGAGCGAGCCGGTGTCCCCCATGAAGATCTTGGCCGGCGAGGTGTTCCACCACAGGAAGCCGAAGCAGGAGCCCATCAGCGCGGAGGCCACGACGGCGAGGTCGAGCGGGTCGCGCACCTCGAAGCAGGCGCTCGGGTTGGTGAGCGTGGCGGCGTTGGCACAGGACTCCTGGAACTGCCAGAGCCCGATGAAGGTGTACGCGCCGAAGACCATCACCGAGGCGCCGGTGGCCAGGCCGTCCAGACCGTCCGTCAGGTTCACGCCGTTGGACATGGCGAGGATCATGAACAGCGCCCAGACGACGAAGAGCACCGGGCCGATCGACCAGCCGAAGTCCTCGACGAACGAGAGCTTGTCGGAGGCCGGGGTGTTGCCGCGGGCGTCGGCGAACTGGAGCGAGAGCACCGCGAAGGCGATCCCGACTATCAGCTGGCCGGCCATCTTCGCCTTGGCCCGCAGACCGAGCGAGCGCTGCTTGACGATCTTGATGTAGTCGTCGAGGAAGCCGACGAGTCCCATGCCGGCCATCAGGAAGAGGACCAGCACACCGGAGAAGCGCATCTCCTCGCCGGTGATCACCTTCGCCAGGATGTACGCGATGAGCGTCGCCAGGATGAAGGCGATGCCGCCCATCGTGGGCGTGCCCTTCTTGGACCCGTGGGTGCGCGGGCCGTCGTCCCGGATGAACTGCCCGTATCCCTTGCGGGCCAGGAGCTTGATCAGCAGCGGCGTGCCGATCAGCGTCAGGAAGAGCCCGATGGCTCCCGCGAAGAGGATCTGCCTCATCGGCCCGCGACCTCGCCCTCGGTCGCGTTCTCCAGCAGTGCGGTGACCACCTGTTCCAGGCCGACCGACCGGGACGCCTTCACCAGCACCACGTCACCCGGACGCAGTTCCCTGCGCAACAGGTCGACGGCAGCCTGTGCGTCGGACACGTGCACCGACTCCTCACCCCACGAACCCTCGTTGTATGCGCCCAGTTGCAGCCAGGAGGCCTCTCTGCCCCCGACCGCGACGAGCTTGCTGACGTTGAGTCGGACGGCGAGCCGTCCGACCGCGTCGTGCTCGGCGAGCGAGGCGTCGCCGAGCTCGGCCATCAGGCCGAGCACCGCCCACGTACGACGCCCCTTCCCCATGGCGACCAGAGCGCGCAGCGCGGCCTTCATGGATTCGGGGTTGGCGTTGTAGGCGTCATTGACGAACGTCACGCCGTCCGGACGCTCGGTGACCTCCATGCGCCAGCGGGAGAGGGTGCCCGCCTCGGAGAGCCCTTCGGCGATCTCGTCTGCGGACAGGCCCAGCTCATGGGCGACGGCGGCCGCGGCGAGCGCGTTCGACACGTGGTGCTCACCGTACAGGCGCATGGTCACATCGCTGCACCCGGTGGGTGTGTGGAGACGGAACGCGGGGCGTCCGTCGTCGGTGAGGCGTACGGCTTCGCCCCGTACGTCCGCATCCGCGGCTTCGCCGAACAGCACCACACGGGCCTTGGTCCGGGAGGCCATGGCGCGGACGAGGGGGTCGTCGGCGTTGAGCACGGCGACGCCGTCCTCGGGCAGCGACTCGACCATCTCGCCCTTCGCCTGCGCGATCTGCTCCTTGCCGCCGAACTCGCCGATGTGGGCGCTGCCGACGTTGAGCACGAGGCCGATGCGCGGGGGGACGAGGCCGGTGAGGTAGCGGATGTCCCCGATGTAGCGCGCGCCCATCTCGAGGACCAGGTGCCGGGTCTCGTCGGTGGCGCGCAGCGCGGTGAGCGGCAGGCCGATCTCGTTGTTGAGGTTGCCCTCCGGGTAGACGGTGGGCCCCTTGCGCTCCAGGAGCTGGGCGATGAGGTCCTTGGTGGACGTCTTGCCCGCGGAGCCGGTGAGGGCGACGACCGTGGCGCCGAGGCGGCCGACGACGGCGCGGGCGAGCGCGCCGAGGGCGGCCACGACGTCGTCCACGACGATCGCGGGCACGCCGACGGGGCGGGTGGCCAGGACGAGGGCCGCACCCGCCTCGACGGCGTGCCGGGCGTAGTCGTGGCCGTCGGCCCGCTCGCCGGCGAAGGCGACGAAGAGGCTGCCGGGCGTCACCTTGCGGGAGTCGATGACGACGGGTCCGCCGACGGTTACCGCCTGATCCGGTATGTCGTGTGTCTGCCCGCCGACGATTTCGGCGATCTCGGCGAGGGTAAGGGCGATCACTTGGTCATCCCTGACTGTTGTTCTCGTGGTGGGAGGCAGCGGGGCCGGTGCCGTGCCCCAGGGTCCGCTCGATGGCCTCGCGCAGGACGATCCGGTCGTCGAAGGGGCGGACGACGCCGTGGACGTCCTGGCCCTGCTCGTGGCCCTTGCCGGCGACGAGCACGGTGTCGCCGGGCTCGGCCCGGCTCACCGCGGCGGCGACGGCCGCGGCCCGGTCGGCGTCGACCAGGACGTCGCCGCGTTCGTGGACGGGCACCTCGGCAGCACCGGCCAGCATGGCGGCGAGGATGCCGAGGGGGTCCTCGGAGCGGGGGTTGTCGGAGGTCAGCACGGCGGTGTCGGCGAGCCGGGCCGCCGCCGCGCCCATCGGGCCGCGCTTGGTGGTGTCACGGTCGCCGCCGCAGCCGAGGACGAGGTGCAGGCGGCCCTTGGTGACCTTGCGCAGGGCGCGCAGCACCGACTCGACGGCGTCGGTCTTGTGGGCGTAGTCGACGAGCGCCAGGTACGGCTGTCCGGCGTCGATCCGCTCCAGCCGTCCGGGCACGCCCGGCACGGCGCCGACGCCGTCGGCCGCGGTCTGCGGGTCGATGCCGGCGACGGCGAGCGTGACGATCGCGGCCAGCGTGTTGGCGACGTTGAACGGACCGGGCAGGGGGGCCTTGGCGGCGGCCCGTTCGCCCTGCGGGCCGACGACGGTGAACGTGGACCCGAGCGGGCCGACGACGACGTCCTCGGCGCGCCAGTCGGCGTCCGGGTGGCCCTCGGCGGAGAAGGTCGTGACGGGCACGGACGCCTCGGTGACGAGCCTGCGGCCGTACGCGTCGTCGTAGTTGACGACGCCACGCCTGCTGAGCCGGGGCGTGAACAACTGCGCCTTGGCCTGGAAGTAGTCCTCCATGCCGGAGTGGAACTCCATGTGCTCCGGGCTGAGGTTGTTGAAGACGGCGATGTCGAAGACGCAGCCGTCGACCCGGCCGAGGACCAGCGCGTGGCTGGAGACCTCCATCGTGACGGCGTCCACGCCGCGTTCCCGCATGACGGCGAACAGGGCCTGGAGGTCGGTGGCTTCGGGCGTGGTGCGCTCGGACTTGATGCGCTCGTCGCCGATCCGCATCTCCACGGTGCCGATGAGCCCGGTGGCGCGGCCGGCGCCCCGGAAGCCGCCCTCGACGAGGTAGGCGGTGGTGGTCTTGCCGGACGTGCCGGTGATGCCGACCTGGAGGAGTCCGGTGCCGGGCCTGCCGTAGATCTCGGCGGCGAGGTCGCCCATCCGGGCGCGCGGGTCCTCGGTGACCAGGACCGGCACCCCGGTGGCGCGGGCGCGTTCGGCGCCGGAGGGGTCGGTGAGGACGGCGGCGGCGCCGAGCCCGGCCGCCTGGGCGGCGAAGTCGGCGCCGTGCAGGCGGGCGCCGGGCAGGGCCGCGTACAGGTCTCCGGGGCGCACGGCGCGGGAGTCGTGGGTGATGCCGGTGACCTCACCGGTGCCGGGTGGTTCGATTCCCAGCCGCTCGGCCAGCGTGACGAGGGAGGTCGGCCGCAGCCGGTCCGGGCGGGGCGCTCCCGGATAGTTCACAGGCGCGTCCTTCTGGGTCGTTCGGGACTGTTCAGCGTGGGGCACGGCGGTGAGCGTACCGGGCGCACCCGGCCTCTCGCGAAGTGAGGGGGCAACGGAACGGACGTTCTCGTTCCGGTTCCCCGGGTCGGGGGTGATGGTCGTCACTGGGGGTCTCCGCGAGTTCACTCGCCGGTTCCGAAGAACACCGGCAGATCGGCCGGCGCTCGGCCGGTGGGGGGCGTCTGGAGGGTCTTGAGGGCGAACTCCATGACCTGCTTGTAGATGGGTCCGCAGGTCTGGCCGCCGAAGTGGCTGCCCTTGGTGGGATTCTGGATCGCGCAGTAGACGGTGACCTGGGGGTTGTCGGCGGGCGCGAAGCCGGCGAAGGACGCGGTGTAGCCGTGGTAGCCGCCGCGCACCGGGTCCACGCGGTTGGCGGTGCCGGTCTTGCCCGCGACCCGGTAGCCGGGGATCTGGGCCTTGGTCCCGGTGCCCTCCTGGTCGCTGACCACCGATTCGAGCATGCGGGCGAGGGTCTTCGCGGTCTTCTCGCTGACGACCCGGGTCTGTTCGGGGGCCTCGGCCGGGGTGAAGCGGCCGTCGGGGCCCCTGGTGCCGCGGACGAGCGTCGGCTGGATGCGGACGCCGCCGTTGGCGATGGTGGAGTAGATCGAGGCGGCCTGCATGGCGTTGAGGGAGAGGCCCTGGCCGAACGGGATCGTGTACTGCTGCGAGGTGGACCAGTCCTCGGGCTTGGCGAGGAGGCCGGCCGTCTCGCCGGGGTAGCCGAGTCCGGTGGGCGAACCGATGCCGAATTTCCTCAGATAGGAGTACAGCACCTTGTTCGCCTCGGCCTGCGTCCTGCCCAGCTCGCCGGTGGCCATGATGGTGCCGATGTTGCTGGACTTGGCGAGGACGCCGTTGAGCGTCAGCTGCCAGGTGGGGTGGTCGATGTCGTCCTTGAAGAGGCGGTCGCCCCGGTGCAGCCGGTTGGGGACCGTGACGTGCGTGAGGGGCGTGGCGGCGCCCTCCTCCAGGACGGCGGCCATGGACATCACCTTGCTGGTGGAGCCGGGCTCGTAGACGTCCTGGAGGGCCGCGTTGCCCAGTGCCGCGGCGTCGGCCTGCGAGAGGTCGTTGGGGTCGAAGCCGGGGGCGTTGGCCATGGCGAGGACCTCGCCGGTGCGGGTGTTCTGCACGACGACGTAGCCGCGGTCGGCCGCGGACTTGGCGACCTGCTCGGAGATGGCCTTCTGGGCCGCCCACTGGATGTCGCGGTCGATGGTCAGCTCGATGTCGGAGCCGGGCACCGCCGGGATCTCCTTGGTGCCCGCGGTCGGCACCCGCCGACCGCCGGACTGGGCGTACTTGATGGTGCCGTCCTCGCCGGCCAGCTCCTTGTCGAGCTGGAACTCCAGGCCGCCCGCGCCCTCGCCGCTCGCGTTGACGTAGCCCAGTATCCCGGCGGCCAGGGCCCCGTTGGGGTAGACCCGCTTGGTGGTCGCCTCCTGGAAGACGCCCGCGAGCACATTCGCGCCGGGGCCGCCGGCCGCCTTGTCCTTGGCGGCCTTCTCGGCGAACGCGGACTTGAGGTCCTTGATCTGCTTCCAGACCTGCGGCGTCTGCCTGCGCGCCAGGACCGTGTAGCGGCTCTTCGGCTTGGACAGCTTCTTGACGAGGGTGTCCGCGTCCACGCCGAGAATCGGCGCGAGCAGTTCGGCGGCCTGCTGCGGGGCGTCGGGCGCCTTGCTGTCGGCCGGGGTGAACATCTTGGGGTCGGCGGTGATGTCGTACGCGTCCACGCTGGTGGCCAGCGCGATGCCGCTGCGGTCGGTGATCTCGCCGCGCTCGGCGGCGACCGTGTAGCTCAGGTAGCGGTTCTTCTCGGCCTTCGCGGCGTACGCGTGGGCGTCCACGGCCTGGACCTGGAGGAGCCGGACGACGAACGCGATCATGACGAGCGTCAGGCCGAGGCTGACCAGCCGGAGCCGGGGCCGCGGGCTGCCCAGCCGCAGCGTCCGGGCGGAGCGTCCGCGCGGCGCCCGGCCACGCGGCGGGGCGGCCGGG
>NZ_JAKRGC010000308.1 GCF_022347745.1 Streptomyces sp. OfavH-34-F | reverse complement strand
CGCGGAGCGCCGGGCGGCCGGCGGGCGCGGGCTGGCCACCGCGCTGGCCGGCTGGCAGTTCAGCCGCCGCCCGCTGCGCGGCGCCGGGCCCGTGCTGCTGCTGGTCCTGTCGGTGGCGATGGGCATGCTGGCGATCGGGCAGAGCGCGTCCTGGGACCGCTCGCAGAGCGACCAGGCCGACTTCCGGTCCGGGGCCTCGCTCCGCATGACCGGCGGCATCAACGCGGACCCGGCGAAGGCGGGCGCGTACGAGGAGCTGCCCGGCGTACGCGGGGTGGCGCCCGCCTTCCGCACCACGGTGGACCTCTCCGGCGAGCGCACCGCCGACGTGCTGGCGCTGGACACCGCGCACGCGGACGAGCGGATGCTGATGCGCGACGACCTCGGCGCCGGCTCCACCGACCGGCTGTTCGACTCGCTCGCCCCCGCGAAGTCCACGCGCCCCGGCCTCGCGCTCCCCGCCCGGAGCACCCGGCTCCGCTTCGACCTGGCCCTCTCCGCCCCCGGGGCCCCGCGCACGGCGTCGCCCTCGGGCATGAACCCCCGGCTCACCGTGCTGCTGGAGGACCGCTACGGCCTGCCGTACCAGGTCTCCGCCGGGCAGGTCCCGGTGGACGGGCGGAGCCGGCCGTACGAGATCGAGGTGGCCGCCGCGGGCGGGCTGGCCGTGACCGGCTTCGAGCTGGACGACAAGCAGCCCGTGGACCGGGGCGAGACCCACCGCCTCTCGGTGACCCGGCTGCGCGCGGCCACCGAGGGCGGCGCCGAGCGGCCGGTCCCGGTGCCCGCCGGCTTCCGCTGGCGCGCCGCCGTCACCACCGACGTCCTCGGCGAGGTCCGCCCCGGCGCCGCCGCCTTCCCGACCGCGTCGGCCACCGCCCCGCTGGCCGTCGACTACCGCACCGGCTCGGTCACCTCCGAGGACGCGATGTACGCCGTGCCCGGCCTCAACGTGCGGATCACCGCCGAGCGCCCCAAGGCCCCGGCGGTCGTCCACGGCGTCGCCACGGACGCCTACCTCCGGGCCACCGGCGCGAAGACCGGGCAGGCCGTCGACGTGACGCTGGCCGGCGAGCGGGTCCGGGTGAAGATCGTCCGGACCGTGGACCGGCTGCCGACCACGGGCCCCGGCGGCTCCGCCGCGACCACCACCGACTACCGCCGGGCCAGGGACGGCGGGGCCCTGCTGCTCGACCTCCGCTCCCTGGGCCAGGTCTTCGCGGACCGCCCCAACGCCCGGCTCACCGTGTCCGAGTGGTGGCTGAGCGCCGAGCCCGGCCGCACCGCCGACGTCGCCGCCGCGCTGCGCGCCCTGCCGGACACCGACCCGGCGCAGGTCCTCGTCCGCGACGAGGTCGCCGACGAACTGGTCAGCGACCCGCTGGGGGCCGGGCCGCAGTCCGCGCTGCTCGCGGTCGCGGTGATCGCGGCGGCCCTGGCGGCGGTCGGCTTCGCCGTGGCGGCGGTCGGCTCGCAGCGGGAACGTTCCGCCGAGTTCGCCGTGCTGCGGGCGCTCGGCACCCCGCGCCGCCAGCTGGCCCGGATGACCGCGGCCGAG
Organism: Streptomyces sp. OfavH-34-F; assembly: GCF_022347745.1. GTDB lineage: Bacteria > Actinomycetota > Actinomycetes > Streptomycetales > Streptomycetaceae > Streptomyces. The sequence goes on along the minus strand of NZ_JAKRGC010000308.1, from coordinate 6,126 downwards.
CAGGGCGTCCTCATCGCCATCGCGCTGCTCGTCGGGGGGCTGCTCGGGGCGCTGCTCACCCGTGCCGTCGTCCCGCTGATCGTGCTGACCGGGCAGGCGGCCCAGCCCGTGCCGCCGGTCCTCGTCCAACTGCCGGCCGGGCAGGTGGCCCTGCTGCTGGCCGGGGTCGCGGCGCTGCCGCTGCTCATCGTCGCGGCCCTCGCGCTGCGCCGGGCCGACCCCGCGATTTCGCTGCGCCACCAGGGGGACCACTGACATGAGCCCGCGTACGAGAACCCCGCGCGCCTCGGCCGCCTGCGCCCCGTGGGTGCGCACCCGGCTGCGGACCGCGCCCGGCGCCTCCCTCGCGTTCGCCCTGCTGGTGCTGGTCACGGCGTTCCTGGCCGCCGCCTTCCCCCGGGCCGTGGACCGCTACGAGGGGCAGGGGCTGCGCCACGACCTCGGCGCCGTCGAGCCCCGGCGCGGCGTCCTGGAGATCCGCAGCCCGCAACCCGGTCTCGAACTGCCCGCGGAGGCCCGCGAGAAGGCGGTGCGCGGGGCGACGCTGGGGTCCGTCCAGCGCGACCTCCTGCGCGGGCTGCCGGCGCCGGTCCGGGCCGACGCCGGCCAGTCCGCCCACGGGATGCGGACCTCGAAGGGCATCGCGGCGAGGGAGAGCTGGTTGCCCCGCCCGTACGGTCTCGATCCCTCGCTCACCTACGTCACCCAGGCCGGGCTCCCCGACCACGCCACCCTGCGCACCGGCTCCTGGCCCCAGGTGCGCGGCACGGTGACCCAGCGGACCCGCGAGGTCGAGGCGGCCGTCACCGAGGAGACGGCGAAGGCCCTGCGCATCAAGGTGGGCGCGACCATCGCCGTCCCGACCCAGGACAACGGGACACTGACCGTACGCGTCACGGGCATCGTCACCCCGAAGCGGCCCCAGGCGTCCTACTGGTCGGCCGAACAGCTGCTGCGCACCCCGTCCCTGGTCCCCATCCCGACCAAGGAGACCCCGCGCTACTACTGGACGGCCGCCCTGCTGCTGCCGCCGGACGCCGCCCCGGCCCTGCTCTCCACCACCGGGCAGCCCGAGGTCTACTGGCGGCTCGCGCCGGACGGCTCCGCCCTGAGCGCCCGTGACGTGCCCGCGCTGCGGACGGCGATCGCCTCCCTGGAGGGCGGCCCCGAGCTGCTCGCCGTACGCCAGCGGGCCGGGAACACGGCCACCCTCACCACCGACCTGGACGAGGAGCTGGCCGGCGAGCTCAAGGCCGCCGGCCGGGCGCCATGGCAGGTCCTCGCCGGGGCGGCTGGGGGAGCCGGTCTGGACGGGCGGCTGCTGTACGACGACGCGCCCTACGGGGTGGGCTACCTGGTCGCCGCCTGGTCCTGAGCGGACCGCGCACGGCGAAGGGCCCCGGAGCTGCCGCGCTCCGGGGCCCTTCGCCGTCCGCGCGCGTCAGGCGGCGGGTGGCGTCGTGCCGCCGTTCTTGTTCGCCAGCTTGTCCACCGCGTCCTTGGCCTTCTCCCGGCCGGTCACGATCTTGTCGCTGTACTTGCCCTTGGTCTTCTGGTCCACCGTACGGGCGGCCTTGTCGAGCCCTTGGTCGATCTTGTCCCCGTGCTGCTGCGCGAGGTCGCTGACCTTCTCCTTCGCCGGGGCCAGCTTCGCCTTCAGATTGTCCATGAAGCCCATCGGGCACCTTCTCCGCTCGAAAATTGTGAGAAATAACCCATATGTACAACCACTGTACGGGTATGCCCGCACTGTTGCGTCACCTTCCCCGTCCGAGCTTCCCTCATTCGGGATGCGGGCCGAAGGTTTGGGGGAGACTGGGCCGGTGACAAGCTCAGCTCCCGCACCCCGGGTCATCACCGTCGTCGGTCCCACCGCGGCCGGAAAGTCCGACCTGGGCGTGTACCTCGCCCAGCAGCTCGACGGCGAGGTGGTCAACGCCGATTCCATGCAGCTCTACCGGGGGATGGACATCGGCACCGCCAAGTTGACGCTCGCCGAGCGCGCGGCCGTCCCGCACCGGCTGCTGGACATCTGGGACGTCACCGAGACGGCCAGCGTCGCCGAGTATCAGCGCCTCGCCCGCGCCGAGATCGACCGCCTGCTCGCCGAGGGCCGCACCCCCGTCCTCGTCGGCGGCTCCGGCCTGTACGTGAAGGGCGCGATCGACGCCCTGGAGTTCCCCGGCACCGACCCCGGCATCCGGGCCGCCCTGGAGGCGGAGCTGGCCGAACACGGCTCCGGCGCCCTGCACGCCCGCCTCGCCGCCGCCGACCCGGAGGCCGCCCGCGCCATCCTCCCGAGCAACGGCCGCCGCATCGTCCGGGCCCTGGAGGTCATCGAGATCACCGGCAAGCCGTTCACCGCCAACCTCCCCGGTGACGACGCCGTCTACGACGCCGTCCAGATCGGCGTCGACGTGGACCGCCCCGAACTCGACGAGCGCATCGCCCGCCGGGTCGACCGCATGTGGGAGGACGGGCTCGTGGACGAGGTGCGCGACCTGGAGACACGCGGACTGCGCGAGGGACGCACCGCCTCCCGCGCCCTCGGCTACCAGCAGGTGCTCTCCGCGCTCGCCGGCGAGTGCAGCGAGGACCAGGCGCGCGCCGAGACCGTGCGCGCCACCAAACGCTTCGCGCGCCGCCAGGACTCCTGGTTCCGCCGCGACCCGCGCGTCCAGTGGCTCAGCGGCGCGGCGGAACACCGCGGGGAACTCCCGCGCCAGGCGCTGGCGTTGGTCGAACGAGCGGTTACAGCCTGATCACGTGATGGCATCGGGACGCTCCGCCCGTCATTTCGGTGACGCCGGGCGTGCCATCATCGAGCATCGATCGACTGGAGTCCGAGTTGGGAGGGCGCGTGGCGATGGAGGCCGGCCCTCGCGACACGGAACAAGACACACCTGAACAAGGCATTCCGGGACAGGGACTCCCGGAGCACGGTACGGCGGACAGCAGCCGCGAAGCCGCGGGCCTCAGCCCGGACGGGCCCGACGAGCCGGCCGTGACGCCCGAGGTCGAGGTGGAGCTGCGCCCCGCCCGGCGGATGCGTATCTGGCAGCTCGCGCCCATCGTCACGCTCGCCGCCGTCGGCTCGCTGATGTTCGCCTTCCCGCTCGCCTTCGAGTTCGGGGACGGCGGCGCGGTCGTCGCCATGCTGGGCCTCCTCATCAGCTGCTGCGCCGCCGGCTGGTCCATGATGGCCGCCCGCCGCGTCGGCTACACCTGGCCGGGACTGCCGCCCAGAGGCGCGCCCCAGCGCCCCGACTGGCGGGTGGTCGCGCTCTACGCCGGGATCTGCGCCGTGCTCGTCGCGCTCGCCGTCTGGCGCGTGGCGCGGCTGCGCTGACCGGCTCGGCGACCCGATCCGCACGGCGCGGTTACGGCGTCCGCGTGCCGGGACGGCTTACCCCGGGAACGCTCGCGCCTCGTACAGTTGTCCCGTGACCACCTCGCACATCGCCTTCCTCAAGGGCCACGGCACCGAGAACGACTTCGTGATCGTTCCCGACCCGGACAACGCCGTCGCCCTGCCCGCCCCCGTCGTCGCCCGGCTCTGCGACCGCCGCGCCGGCATCGGCGGCGACGGCCTGCTGCACGTCGTGCGCTCCGCCGCGCACCCGGAGGCGCGGGACATGGCCCGGGACGCCGAGTGGTTCATGGACTACCGCAACGCGGACGGCTCCGTCGCCGAGATGTGCGGCAACGGCGTACGGGTCTTCGCCCGCTACCTCCAGCGCGCGGGACTCGTCGAGGAGGGCGACCTCGCCGTCGCCACACGGGGCGGCGTCAAGCAGGTCCACCTCGCCAAGAACGGCGACGTCACCGTCTCCATGGGCCGCGCCCTGCTGCCCGCCGACGGGGTCACCGTCAGCGTCGGCGGCCGCGACTGGACCGCCCGCAACGTCAACATGGGCAACCCGCACGCCGTCGCCTTCGTGGAGGACCTGGCCCACGCCGGCGACCTGCTCGCCGAGCCCGCCTTCGCCCCGGCCGCCGTCTACCCGGACGGCGTCAACATCGAGTTCGTCGTGGACCGCGGCCCGCGCCACGTCGCCATGCGGGTCCACGAGCGCGGTTCCGGCGAGACCCGCTCCTGCGGCACGGGAGCCTGCGCGGTCGCGGTCGCGGCGGCGCGCCGGGACGGCGCCGACCCCGCGGCGACCGGCGAGCCGGTCACGTACACCGTCGACCTGCCTGGCGGGAGCCTCGTCATCACCGAGCACCCGGACGGCGGGATCGAGATGACCGGCCCCGCCGTCATCGTCGCCGAGGGCAAGATCGACCCCGCCTGGCTCGAAACGCCGAACGGATAACGCTTCGCTCGAATGGGTGATCCGTTTCACGCTCGGCGAGAGCGGGACTCCGCCACGTGGTGGGCTCGGTAGCATCAAGCACCGGCCCGGAGGCGCGCCGCACCTCCCCACCGCCGGTCGACGTCGCCGGAGGTGCCCCCATGAGTGCAGAGGCCACGAGCCCAGGTACTCCCATCCGCAGGCGGGGCCGCCCCCGGATCGATCTCCGCAGGATCGGCAGGGCCGCCCTGTTCGGTCCGGTCTCCCGCGACCGCCTCCCCGACGCCATCGCACACGTCGCCGAGGCGCACCGGGCCCACCACCCCGACGCCGACCTCGCCGTCCTGCACCGCGCCTACCTCCTCGCCGAGACCTCGCACCGGGGCCAGATGCGCAAGAGCGGCGAGCCCTACATCACCCACCCCCTCGCCGTCACCCTGATCCTCGCCGAGCTGGGCGCCGAGACCACCACGCTCACCGCCTCCCTGCTCCACGACACCGTCGAGGACACCGAGGTCACCCTCGAACAGGTACGGGAAGAGTTCGGCGAAGAGGTCTGCTACCTCGTCGACGGCGTCACCAAACTCGAAAAGGTGGACTACGGGGCCGCCGCCGAACCCGAGACCTTCCGCAAGATGCTGGTCGCCACCGGGGACGACGTCCGCGTCATGTCCATCAAGCTCGCCGACCGGCTGCACAACATGCGCACCCTCGGCGTGATGCGCCCCGAGAAACAGGCCAGGATCGCCAAGGTCACCCGCGATGTGCTCATTCCCCTCGCGGAACGGCTCGGCGTCCAGGCCCTCAAGACCGAGCTGGAGGATCTGGTCTTCGCCATCCTCCATCCCGAGGAGTACGCCCGGACCAGCGAGCTGATCAACGCGGCGGCCGAGGCCTCCGACCCGCTCGGCGCCATGGCGGGCCGGGTGGCCTCGGTGCTGCGCGAGGCGGGCATCCCCGCCGAGGTCCAGGTCAGGCCCCGCCACTTCGTCTCCGTCCACCGCGTCCGCATCAAGCGCGGCGAACTGCGCGGCAGCGACTTCGGGCGCGTCCTGGTGCTCGTCGGGGAGGACGCCGACTGCTACGCCGTCCTCGGCGAGCTGCACACCTGCTTCACGCCGGTGATCTCCGAGTTCAAGGACTTCATCGCCGCCCCCAAGTTCAACCTGTACCAGTCGCTGCACACCGCGGTCGTCGGCCCGGACGGCGAGGTCGCCGAGATCCTCATCCGCACCCACCGCATGCACAAGGTCGCCGAGGCCGGTGTCGTCGCGCTCGGCAATCCCTACGCCTCCGACTCCGGCCCCCAGTCCCTCGAACCGGCCGACGGCGAACGCGCCGACCCCACCCGCCCCGGCTGGCTCTCCCGGCTCCTCCAGTGGCAGCGGTCCGCCCCCGACCCCGACACCTTCTGGACCACCCTGCGCGACGACCTCGCCCAGGACCGCGAGATCACCGTCTTCCGCACGGACGGCGGCACGCTCGGCCTGCCCGCCGGGGCCAGCTGCGTCGACGCCGCCTACGCCCAGCACGGCGCCGCCGCCCACGCCTGTATCGGCGCACGCGTGAACGGCAGGCTGGCCACCCTCAGCACCGTCCTCAAGGACGGCGACACCGTGCAGCCGCTGATCGCCGAGGACGCCGCGTCCGGACCCTCGCCCCGCTGGCTCGACCACGCGCGCACCCCTGCCGCGCGCATCGCCATCCGGGGCTGGCTCGAAGCCCACCCACAACCCGCCGACGCCCCGCCCATGTCCGTCGGCGCCGAGCCCCCGTCCGCCGGCGCCCAGCCCCCGTCTGCCCAGCCCTCCCGGGCGCCCGACGCACAGCC
>NZ_JAKRGC010000307.1 GCF_022347745.1 Streptomyces sp. OfavH-34-F | reverse complement strand
GACTGCTGCACGCCGTCGCCGCGGCGGCGGCCGGGACCGACCCCGCACCCGGGGAGGTCCCGGCCCCGCGCACGGACACGCCCGCGTACCGGGCCTGGCGGGAGCTGATGGCCCGCTGGCGCGTCCCCGACGACGACCTGGCGGAGATCACCGCACCGGGCCGGCTCACCGCCCTGTCCGACCACCCGCGCCCACCCGAGGAGGCCGCCTTCGTCTACGACCACTTCGGCCCGCCCGAGCCCCCGCCCGGCTGGCTGCTCCGGGAATGGTTCGCCCCGGACACCGGCCTCTACCACTGCTCCGCCCTGCCAGGCACCCGCCCCACGGTCCGCTGCCCCGACCCGGCCGCGGCCCCCCGCCGCACCGAACTCCTGACCGCCTGGCAGTCCCTGGTCGCCCACCACCAGCGGGCCGTCTGACCGCCGGGCGGCGCTGGCTGCATATGGACATTCAGTTGGCGTGCTGGCTGAATGGGGCTGGTGCCGGAGGCCGGTGCCGGTGAGTGAGCGAGGGGACAGGATGAGCGGGAGCGGCCCGGCAGCGCGGTTGCAGGAGCTGTTCGAGGGGCGCCGGCTCACGCCCACGCAGCGGCGCATCGCGCACTCGATGGTGCGCAGGGCCGGGGACGCCCCGTTCCTGTCCAGCGTCGAGCTGGCCGAGCTGGCCGGGGTCAGCCAGCCCTCCGTCACCCGGTTCGCCGTCGCGCTCGGCTTCGACGGCTATCCCGCGCTGCGCAGGCGGCTGCGCGAGATGGTGCCGGCCGGGGCGGAGGCGGACGAGGCGGCGCAGACGTACAACGAGTACCAGCAGGCGGTGCTCGGCGAGATCGAGAACCTGCGCCGGCTGGCCGAACTCCTCGCCGACCCGGCCCCCGTCGAGCGGGCCGGACGGCTGCTCGCCGCGTCCCGGCCGCTGCCCGTGCTCGGACTGCGCGCGGCCTCCTCGCAGGCGCGCGGATTCGGGTACTTCGCGGCCAAGGTGCACCCGGACGTGCGGGTGCTCGACGAGGGCGGCAGCATGCTGCACGACCGGATCGACGCGGCCCGGCGGGCCGGTGCGAGCGCGCTGATCTGCTTCGCGCTGCCCCGCCACCCCCGCGAGGTCGTGGACGCCCTGGCGTACGCGCGGGGCCTCGGGCTGACCGTGGTGTCGGTGGCCGACTCCGCGTTCGCCCCGGTGGCCGCCCACAGCGACCTGCTCGTCCCGGCCGCCGTCGGGACCGGCCTCGCCTTCGACACCGCCTGCGCGCCGATGCTGCTGGGCCGGGTGCTCCTGGAGGCCATGTGCGACGGGCTGCCCGACGCCCAGGCCCGGCTGGAGGAGTTCGACGCGGGCGCGGCGGCCCGGGGGCTGTTCGTGGAGTGAGCGGAGTGACCGGGGTACGGGCCCGGTGCGCGGCCCGTACCCCGCCTCCTCAGACCTCCAGGTCCGCCTCGATCTTCTTCAGCTGGTGGCGGGCCATGGCCAGGTTGGCGCGGCCGGCGTCCAGCACCAGGTAGAGGAACAGGCCGGTGTTGCCGCGCGACTTGAGCAGCCGGATGAGGTGGTACTGGCTGCCCAGCGTGATCAGGATGTCCTCGATCTCGTCGTTGATGCCGAGGTGCTCCATGGTGCGTAGCTTGGCGCGTACGACGTCGGTGTTGCCGGCCGCCGCGACCTCCAGGTTGAAGTCCTTGCCGCCGCCGAGGGTGCCCAGCGCCATGCCGCTCGTGTAGTCGACGAGGGCGACACCGGTGGTGCCCTCGATGGACGACATCGCTTCCTTCAATGACGCTTCGGTGTTCGCCATGAGTGGTGCTCCCTTTCTCTGCCCGGCCGAAGGTGACCGGTTCCGTTGCGTGGTGGGGTGGTGTCGGGGGCGCCCGGCCGGCGCGCGGACGCGGCTCAGACCGGGCGGTGCGGGAGGGCGCCCGGCTGCTGCGGGGCCTGCGGCGCGGGGGCGGGCCGCGGGGCCCCCGCGAGGGCCCGGTCGACGAGTTCGCCGATCCGGGTGCCGGCCCGGCGGCCCTCCAGATGGAGCCGGCCGACGTTGATCCGGTCCTCGGCCAGCAGGGTGAGGACGGCCTGGGAGCCGGCCGCGTACGCCGCGATGTAGCCGGACTCGCCGCGCACGAGCACTTCGCGGAAGCCGCCCCGGCCGGTGGCCTCGGTCATCCGGATGGCGACGCCGAGCGCGGCGGCGGTCAGCGCGGCCACCCCCTCGGCCTCCACCCCGGGCGTGTCATGGGCCAGGACCAGGCCGTCCGTGCTGGCCGCCAGCGCGCCGGAGAGCAGCGGAACCCGGGCCCGTAACCGCTGGAGCTCCGCCAGGACGTCCTGGGTTTCGGCCTCGGGCACCATCGGCTGTCTCCTTCCGGCACGCGTTCTGAGCGCGCGTATCACAGGGCCTCCAGGGCGTCTCGGAGCCGGCGCAGCAGGGCGACGTCCGGGTCGGCCGTGACCTCGGGCAGCGCCACCCGGCCCGTCTCGGCCGCCTGTCGCGGGACCGGTTCGACCAGCCCGGCCGCCGCGAGGCGCCGCAGGTCCACCAGGACGTGGAAGGCGGACCTGCCCAGCTCGCGCGCGATGCCGGTGGCCGTACGCCCCGCGTCCACGCACTCCAGGACGCGTCGCCGGCCCGCCGGGACCGGGGCGTCGGCCGGGCGGCCCGTCCGCCGCAGCGGTGCCGTGTCCACGGCCCCGTCCGGCCAGATCCGGTCCAACAGCTCCCGGCGCCGCAGCGTCTCGCGCTGCACGGCGTCCACCGGCACCGGCCGCACGGGGCCGATCCAGTGCGCCACCCCGTACCGGAAGCGCGCCGGGGTCCGCGTCGGGGCGAGCGCGAAGAACGCGGCGTCGTACAGGGCACCCAGGTGGCACAGCTCCAGGGCGCCGCCCGGCACCCGGCCGCTGTCGACGAGGTAGCGCCCGACCCGCTGCCCGGCCCCCGCCTCGGCGACCGCGTCCCACCAGCCCTCGTGGCGCAGGGTGCCGCCGCGGGTGAGCAGGACGTCGATGCCGGGGGTCGCCGGGCTCTCGGCGTGGACGACCTCTCCGTCGGCCAGGTACAGGGTGCCCCGGTCGCGCATCAGGGCGCCGGTGGCGCGTTCGCCGGCGAGGCGCTGGAGCATGGGGGAGAGGACGGGGTCGTCCGCGAGGGCGGCGGTCACGCGAGGACCAGCCGTTCGGCTATCTCGCCCAGGCGGATCCGGGCCAGCGCCAGATTGCCCTCCGCGCGGTCGAGCCAGAGGTGGAGGAAGACGCTGCTGTCGAACTCCGTCGCCACGAACCGCAGGACGTGGTAGCCGGAGCGGGTGGTGACGATGACGTCCTCGACGGGGGGAGCGCTCCCGGCCGCCTCCGGTAACTCCTCGGCGAACGCGGGCTGTTCGGCCGCCATCCGGGCCACCTCGGCCGTCTCGGCGGCGGTCGCCTCGTGGTCGCCGTTGGGTGATTCGCCGATGGTGCCGAGGGCGAGACCGCTGGTCCAGTCGACGACCGCGGCGCCCCTGGCGCCGGGCAGTCTCATGACGTCGAGCAGGCACTCGTCGATTCCGGGCACGCGGATTCCCCTCCGACACGGCGTTCGGCTGTGACCCAGAGGTTACGCATCGTGCTCGCTCCGGGTGGGGGTTCTGGCATTTTCCATCGGTACATGCGGGCGGACTCCGGAGAACGCGCCCCCCGCGAAACGGACGGAACGGCGCCAAGAGGTCTCCGGCCGGGCCTGTTGACTGGAGGTATTCACCCGCTCAAGATGTGAATAGAAAATTCACAGTCGCGAGGAGGCATCCGCCATGTCAGGACCCCGCCCCGTACGGGCGCCGCGCGGTACCGAACTGAGTGCCCTGGGATGGCAGCAGGAAGCCGCCCTGCGGATGCTCCAGAACAACCTCGACCCCGAGGTCGCCGAACACCCCGACCAGCTCGTCGTCTACGGCGGCACCGGCAAGGCGGCCCGCGACTGGCGCTCCTTCGACGCGATGGTCCGTACGCTGCGCACGCTCAAGCAGGACGAGACGATGCTCGTCCAGTCCGGCCGCCCGGTCGGCGTCATGCAGACCCACGAGTGGGCGCCGCGGGTCCTGATCGCCAACTCCAATCTGGTCGGCGACTGGGCGAACTGGGAGGAGTTCCGCCGCCTGGAGGCGCTCGGACTCACCATGTACGGCCAGATGACCGCCGGTTCCTGGATCTACATCGGCACCCAGGGCATCCTCCAGGGCACCTACGAGACCTTCGCCGCCGTCGCCGCCAAGAAGTTCGGCGGCACGCTGGCCGGGACCATCACCCTGACCGCCGGACTCGGCGGCATGGGCGGCGCCCAGCCCCTCGCCGTGACCATGAACGACGGCGTCGCGATCTGCATCGACTGCGACCCCCGCGCCATCGAACGCCGCATCGAGCACCGCTACCTGGACGTGAAGGCCGACTCCCCGGAGCACGCCCTCCAGCTCGCCGTCGAGGCCCGCGACGCCCGCCGCCCGCTCTCCATCGGCCTCCTCGGCAACGCGGCGGACCTGCTGCCCCGGCTGCTCGCCGAGGGCGCCCCCATCGACATCGTCACCGACCAGACCAGCGCGCACGACCCGCTGTCCTACCTCCCGGCCGGCGTCGACTTCGACGACATGGCCGCCTACGCCGCCGAGAAGCCCGCCGACTTCACCCTGCGGGCCCGCGAGTCGATGGCCCGGCACGTCGAGGCGATGGTCGGCTTCATGGACGCCGGCGCCGAGGTCTTCGACTACGGCAACTCCATCCGCGGCGAGGCGCGGCTCGCCGGGTACGAGCGCGCCTTCGACTTCCCCGGCTTCGTACCGGCGTACATCCGGCCGCTGTTCTGCGAGGGCAAGGGCCCGTTCCGCTGGGCGGCGCTGTCCGGCGAGGCGTCCGACATCCACAAGACGGACAAGGCGCTGCTCGAACTCTTCCCCGAGAACGAGTCGCTGCACCGCTGGATCAGGATGGCCGGCGAACGCGTCCACTTCCAGGGCCTGCCCGCCCGCATCTGCTGGCTCGGCTACGGCGAGCGCGACCGGGCCGGCGAGCGGTTCAACGACATGGTGGCGAGCGGCGAACTGGCGGCCCCGCTGGCCATCGGGCGCGACCACCTGGACTGCGGCTCCGTCGCCTCCCCGTACCGCGAGACCGAGGCCATGCTCGACGGCTCCGACGCGATCGCCGACTGGCCGCTGCTCAACGCCATGGTCAACGTGGCCTCCGGGGCCTCCTGGGTCTCCCTGCACCACGGCGGCGGCGTCGGCATGGGCCGCTCGATCCACGCCGGACAGGTGACCGTCGCGGACGGCACCGCGCTGGCCGGCGAGAAGATCCGGCGGGTGCTCACCAACGACCCGGGCATGGGCGTCATCCGGCACGTGGACGCGGGCTACGACATCGCCGACTCCGTCGCGCGGGACAAGGGCGTACGCGTCCCGATGCGGGAGGACGCGTGACCCCCGCACCCTCCGGATTCCGGGCCATGTGGGCCGAACTGGCCCCCATCGGCCGGCACGCCGCGAGCGGGGGGTACCGGCGCTACGCGTGGAGCGGCGCCGACACCGAGTGCCGGGCCTGGTTCCGGGAACAGGCCGAGGCGCGCGGACTGACCGTCGAGACCGACCGCAACGGCAACCAGTGGGCCTGGCTCGGCGACCCCCTCGCCGAGGACGCCGTCGTCACCGGCTCCCACCTGGACTCCGTACCGGACGGCGGCGCCTTCGACGGGCCGCTGGGCGTCGTCTCCGCGTTCGCCGCGCTCGACGAACTGCGCGGCCGGGGCGCCGCGTTCACCAGACCGCTGGCCATCACCAACTTCGGCGACGAGGAGGGCGCCCGCTTCGGCCTCGCCTGCGTCGGCTCCCGGCTCGCCGCCGGACAGCTGACCCCCGAGGCCGCGCACCGACTGCGCGACGCGGACGGCGTCACCCTCCCGCAGGCCATGTCCGCCGCCGGGTACGACCCCGACGCCATCGGCCCCGACCCCGAACGGCTCGCCCGCATCGGCGCCTTCGTCGAACTCCACGTCGAACAGGGCCGGGCCCTGGACCTCTCCGGCGACCCGGTCGGCATCGCCTCCGCGATCTGGCCGCACGGGCGCTGGCGGTTCGACTTCCGGGGCGAGGCCAACCACGCGGGCACCACCCGGCTCGCCGACCGCCGCGACCCGATGCTCACCTACGCCGAGACCGTCCTCGCCGCCCGCCGCGAGGCGGAACTCGCGGGCGCCCTCGCCACCTTCGGCAAGGTCGCCGTCGAGCCCAACGGGGTCAACGCCATCCCCTCCCTCGTGCGCGGCTGGCTCGACTCCCGCGCCGCCGACCAGGACACCCTGGACACGGTCGTCGCCGCCGTCGAACGGGCCGCCCGGGAACACGCCGACCGGGCCGGCATCGACCTCGACGTCGTCCGCGAGTCGTTCACGCCCGTCGTCGAGTTCCGGCACGCCCTCCGCGACGAGCTGGGCACCCTGCTGGAGAAGTCCGCGCGCGGACCCGGCCGCCCGGTCCCCGTGCTCGGCACCGGCGCCGGACACGACGCGGGTATTTTGTCCGCCTCCGTACCGACCGCCATGCTGTTCGTACGGAACCCGACCGGCATCTCGCACTCACCGGCCGAACACGCCGCCGAGGACGACTGCGCCGCCGGGGTCACCGCACTCGCCGACGTACTGGAAGGTCTCGCGTGCCGCTGACGACGGAGGCGACGGGCGCGCCCGTCACCGAGACGTACTGGCTCTCCCACGCCTGGCTCGGCACCCATGTCGAGCCGGGCGTCGCCCTGGACGTGGCGGACGGGCGGATCGCCCGCGTCCGCACCGGGGCGGACGCCCCGCCGCCCGGCGCCACCGCGCTGCGCGGCCTCACCCTGCCGGGCCTGGCCAACACCCACTCGCACGCCTTCCACCGCGCCCTGCGCTCCACCGTCCAGGTCGGCTCGGGCACCTTCTGGACCTGGCGCGAGACCATGTACCAGGTCGCCTCCCGGCTCGACCCCGACCGCTACTACGAGCTGGCCCGCGCCGTGTACGCGGAGATGGCGCTCGCCGGAATCACCGCCGTCGGCGAGTTCCACTACCTCCACCACGGCCCCGGCGGCACCCCCTACGACAACCCCAACGCCATGGGCGAGGCCCTGATCGCGGCCGCCCGCGCGGCCGGCATCCGGATCACCCTCCTCGACACGGCCTACCTCTCCGCCGGATTCGGCACCGGCCCCGACGACCACCGCGCCCCCGACCGCCATCAGGCGCGGTTCAGCGACGGCACCGCCGACGCCTGGGCCGAACGCGCCGCCGCGCTCAAGGGCGACGACCACGCCCTCATCGGCGCCGCCGTCCACTCCGTACGGGCCGTCCCGGCCGGCCAGCTCGCCACCGTCGCCCGGTGGGCGGAGGAACGGCGGGCCCCGCTGCACGTCCACCTCTCCGAGCAGACCGCCGAGAACGACGCCTGCCTCGCCGCGCACGGGCGCACCCCCACGCAGCTCCTCGCCGACCACGGCGTCCTCGGACCGCGCACCACCGGCATCCACAACACCCACCTCACCGACGAGGACATCGCCCTCATCGGCACCACCTCCACCGGCACCTGCATGTGCCCGACGACCGAACGCGACCTCGCCGACGGCATCGGACCCGCCGCCGCCCTCCAGCACGCCGGCTCCCCGCTCTCGCTCGGCAGCGACAGTCACGCGGTGATCGACCTCTTCGAGGAGGCCCGCGCCATGGAGCTGAACGAACGGCTGCGCACC
>NZ_JAKRGC010000306.1 GCF_022347745.1 Streptomyces sp. OfavH-34-F | reverse complement strand
CCGGCGGTCTCGGCGCGCCGCTGCCCGGTCTGCCGCCCACGGCCCAGCGCCGGGCGGCCCAGTCACCGGCCCCCTTACCGGAGATGCCACACGACAACGCCCCGCACCCGGAGCCCGGGGCACCGGACAGGGCCCCCGCCGAGCCGGAGAGCGTGGCCCCGCTCCTGGGGGACGCCCCGCTCGCGCGGCAGCCGGACTCGGGGGACGTGTTCCGCACGGGCGGCGGGGAGGACACCGCGAGCCCGGCCGGTACGGGAACGCCCACCACCCCCGTACAGCGCAGCACCACCGTGCCCCCGCCCCCGGGCTCACCCGCGCCCGGACCCGCCCGGCCCACCGCGCCCCTCCTCGGGGAGCGCCCCCTGACCCTCCGTACGGCTCCCGCTCCCGGCGTAGATTCCCCCGCCGCCGGACCGAGCGTGCAGCGTGCGGCCGAGAGCGGCGGGGGCGTCGGCGGTGATCCGTCCCGCTCGTCGCCGTTCGTACCGGCACCCGCTGATCCGCCGCCCGCCGTGCCCGTCCGCTGGACCGCCTCCGAGACGCGCGGCCAGGGCGTCACGGGCGGCGCTGCCGTCACCCCCGCGGCACCGTCGCAGCCGGCGCTCACCCCCGTACAGCGCACTCCCGTACAGCGGCAGACGCACCCCGCTCCCGACCCCGGACGGGGGCCGCGCGTCCCCCGTTCCGTCCCGACGGCGGGTGCCGTCGCCGTGGCGGCCGGGGTGGCGCAGCGGATGGCGGACGGGAGTGTCGTCTTCGCGTCGGCGCCCCGTGACGGCACGTCGCGGCCGGTCGTCCAGCGGGAATCGGAGACCGAGGAACCCCCGCCGCCACCGGAGCCCGATCCCGAGCCGGCGCCGGAGCCCGAACCGTCCGAGAACGCGCAGGCGCCCGCGGCGACCACCACCTCCTCCACGAGCCCCGAGGGGACGCCGCAGGCACCGCCCGTGACCGACGAACTGGTCCGTGCGCTGTACGCACCCCTCAGCCGGCTGCTCAAGGCCGATCTGAGGCTCGAACGTGAACGCTCCGGCTTCCTCATCAACACCCGTCACTGATCGAGAGGCACGTGCCATGGCCACCGCCCCGGACGACCCCGCAGTCAGCGTCTGCTTCGTCGTGACGATCGACGACATCGAACTCGGATCGTTCAACACCTGCGACGGGCTGGGCTGCGAAGTCGTCCTGGAGACCCGCGAGGAGGGCGGCAACAACGGACACGTGTGGCAGCTCCCCACCCGGCTGAAGTACTCCAACGTGAAGCTGTCGCGGCCCCTGACGCGGGAGACCGAGAAGGTGGCCCGCTGGTTCGCCACGATGACGACCGGGTTCAGCCGCAAGACCGCCCACATCGAGGCGCGGACCGGCGACGGCCGCAAGGTGGCCCAGTGGGGGCTGCTGGAGGTAGTGCCCGTGCGCTGGACGGGGCCGTCGTTCACCCCGGAGTCGCCCAGGGTCGCCATGGAGACGATCGAGATCGCCCACCACGGCTATGTGATGGAGGGCTGAGCGGCGTGAGCGGACCCATCGCGTTCAGCGCGGCCGGTACGTCGGGAGTGGCGTCCGCGGCGAAGGGCGGCTCGGCGAGGCCCAAGCTGGAGCACGCCTATCTGGAGCTGCGTACCCCGCCCACCGGCGGCGGGCTCACCCCCGGCGGGCCGTGCGGACGGATCGACTTCCAGTTCAACCCCAAGGAGCTGAGCCTGACGAAGGCGGCCTCCTGGAAACGCACCCCGGCCAAGGGGGCGAAGAGTTCCGGGCCGCCCGAATACCAGGGCTCCCAGCCCAGCAAGCTCACCGTCGAGATGTTCTTCGACGCCGGGGACACCCAGGACACCCGGGTCGTCACGGCGGTGGAGCAGCTGTTCGCGTGCTGCGTACCGACGAACGAGACCCGGCAGCAGCAGCGCTCCTCACCGCCGTGGGTGGTGTTCCACTGGGGCGGGCTGACCGGCTTCCCCGGCTACGTGAGCCAGGTCGCCGCCAAGTACACCCTGTTCACCACCTCGGGCGTGCCGATCCGGGCGGTGTGCCAGGTGACGATGGAGGAGATCAGCGGGGAGACCCCCGGCCAGAACCCGACCTCGGGCGCGCTGGCGGCCCGCCGGGTGCACCGGGTCGCCTCCGGGGACTCGCTGCCCTCGCTGGCCCACCGCGAGTACGGCGACGCCGGAGCCTGGCGGGTCATCGCCGAGGCCAACGACATCGACGACCCGATCCGGCTGGCGCCCGGCACCCAGCTGCTGCTGCCCGCCCCGGACGAGCTGGGCCGGCTCGACGACTCCGGCCGCCGGAGGGCAGGACGATGACACGCCAAGGGGTCGCCAGCGCGCTGGTGGTGGAGTTCGACGGCCGCCCGCTGCCCGCGAAGTTCCTGAACACCCTGGTCGAGGGCTATGTGGACGACAGCCGTACGCTTCCGGACCTCTTCCTCCTCCGGTTCCGCGACCCGGACCGCGTCCTGCTCGAACAGACCGGTCTGAAGATCGGCAGCGAGGCCCGGCTGCTGGCCCGCGCCGGCGGGGACACCACCCCGAAACCACTCCTCGAAGGCGCGGTCACCGCGCTCGAGGTGGAACTGGACGAGACCGGCACGTTCACCGTCGTCCGGGGCCTGGACCAGGCGCACCGGCTGCTGCGCGGGCGGCGCGTCGCCAGCTACCAGAACATGACGCTCGCCGACATCTGCGGCCAGGTCGCCCAGCGCGCCGGACTCAAGCCCGGCACCGTGGACGTGGCCGGGCCCGTCATCGAGCACATCGCCCAGCCCAACGTCACCGACTGGGAGTTCGTGCGCGGCCTCGCCGAAGAGGCCGGAGCCCAGGCGTACGTACGCGACGGGCGACTGCACATCACCCGGCCCGCCGAGGCGAGCGGGGCACCGGACAGCTCCGCCCGCGCCGACCGCGACCCGCTCGTCCTGGAACTCGGCAGCAACCTGCTGCGTTGCCGGGCCGGGGTCTCCGCCGCCGAGCAGGTGTCCGAGGTGGAGGTGCGCGGCTGGGACGTCGGCGCCAAGGAACCCCTGGTCGGCAAGGCGCCCGCCGGGACGTCCGGCACGCTGGAACTCGGCGTCACGGCGGCCGACGTGACCGCCCCCTTCGGTGAGGCGCGGTTCGTCGTCACCGACGCCCCGTACGGCACCCAGGCACAGGTGGACCAGGCGGCGAAGGCCCTGGCCGAACGCATCGCCGGCTCCTTCGCGGAACTGGAGGCCGTGATCCGGGGCAACCCCGCGGTCACGGCGGGCAGCGCGGTCGCGCTCAACGCGGTCGGCGCCCCCTTCGAGGGCCGCTACACCGTCACCTCCTCGCGCCACGTCTTCGACGCCGTACGCGGCTACGAGACCTGGATCACCGTCTCCGGCCAGCAGGAACGCTCCCTGTTCGGGCTCACCGGGGGAGGCGGGGGCGGCGGTGGCGCGGCCGGGGGCGGGCCGCGCTGGTCCGGGCTGGTCAGCGCGACGGTCACGGACACCCAGGACCCGGAGGGCTCGGGCCGGGTGAAGGTGCGCTTCCCCTGGCTGTCGGACGAGTACGCGAGCGACTGGGCGCGCACGGCGCAGTCCGGCGGGACGGGCGGCGGCGAGGCGTTCATCCCCGAGGTCGGGGACGAGGTCCTGGTGGGCTTCGAGCAGGGCCACCTCGACCGGCCCTACGTGCTGGCCGGTCTCTACAACGGCAAGGACCGGCCCGGCGGAGGAGGCGGCGGAGCGCCTGGAGCCTCCGGAACCCCTGGCGCACCGGGGGCCTCCGGGGCCCCAGGAGCTTCTGGACTCCCGGGCGCCCCCGGTGCCTCGGCGGCTCCCGGCGCGGGCGGCGGTGGCGGCCTCGTGGACCCCACCACCGGGGCGGTCAACCGGCGCGCCTTCGCCTCCAGGAGCGGCAACCAGCTGGAACTCCTGGACGCGGCCGACGGCCCGCAGGGCGTACGGCTGCGCACCGGCGACGGCAAGCTGACCATCGACCTGGACCGCCGGGGCACCGCCGTCGTCATCAACAGCGACGGCAGCGTCACCATCCACGCCGAGGAACAGGTCTCCGTCACCGCCGCCAAGGGCGTCGCCCTGGACGCCGGACGCGGCGAACTCACCCTCACCGGCGAACGCGTCACCCTCACCTCCCGCAACGGGGTCGCCCTCAACGGAGGCAACGGCCGGCTCGCCCTCTCCACGGACGGCGCGGTGGAACTGCGCGGCGGCCAGGTCACGGTCGACGGCAGCCGGCGCACCGACGTCAGGAGCGGAGGCTCGGTCTCCGTCAACGCCCCGATGATCCAGCTCAACTGACGCCCCCCGCACGAGCCAACCGCCCCACCGAACCCCGCACAGCCGACCGCCCCACCGCACCCCGCAGCGAAGAGGAGCGCACCGCATGCCGTCAGCAGCAGCCGCACGGGTCGCCGACCCCACGGGCCACCCCGGCACCGTGGGGCCGCCCGGAGTGCCCACGGTGCTGATCGGCGGCAGACCGGCCGCCACCGTCGGCACCGCCCACCAGTGCGCCTCCCCGCTCGGCCACCCGCCGACCGTGATCGCACCGCCCGGCAGCCGCAGCGTCTTCATCGGCGGCAGACCGGCCGCCCGGGTCGGGGACCTGAGCGGCTGCGGGGCGCCGATCGTCGCCGGCTGCGCCACCGTGCTGATCGGAGGCTGAACGGACCATGGGAGAGCAGTTCATCGGCGCCGGCTGGGCCTTCCCGCCCCGTACCGACGCCACCGGTTCCATCGCGCTGGTGCGCGGCGAACGCGAACTGGAGGAGTCGATCCGGCTCATCCTCGCCACCTCGCCCGGCGAGCGCCCCATGCGCCCCGAGTTCGGCTGCGCCGTCAACGACTACGTGTTCGCCCCCGCCGACGCGGGAACGGCCGGGCAACTCGCGTACGAGGTCCGGCTCGCCCTGGAACGCTGGGAACCCCGGATCGAGGTCGTCGACGTCACCGTACGCTTCGACGCCGCCGACAACGGGGTCCTCTACATCGACATCGGCTACACCGTGCGCGGCTCCAACGACCCCCGCAACCTCGTCTTCCCGTTCTACGTGATCCCGCAGCACGGACCGGACACGAGCCCCGACGACGAGGAGACCGGCGCGTGACACTGCCCAGCCCCCATCTGGACGACCGCCGCTTCCAGGGCTTGGTGGACGAGGCCAAGCGCCTCGTCCAGCAGCGCTGCCCCGAGTGGACCGACCACAACGTCTCGGACCCCGGCGTCACCCTGATCGAGGCGTTCGCGACCATGGTCGACCAGCTCGTCTACCGGGTGAACCGGGTGCCCGAGAAGAGCTACCTCACCTTCCTCGACCTGATCGGGGTGCGGCTCCACCCGCCGACCGCCGCGCGCACCGACGTCACCTTCCGGCTGTCCGCGCCCCGCCCCGACCCCGTCGTGGTCCGCGCCGGCACCGAAGTGGCCACCGTCCGCACGGAGACCGAGGAAGCGGTCGTCTTCACCACCACCGACGAACTGACCGTCGTGCCCTGCTCGTTCGCCCACCTCGCGACCTGGCCGGCCACCGAGGAGGTCACCGACCGCACCGAACAGCTCGCCATCGGCCGCGACGTGGCCTGCTTCGGCGCCACACCCGCCCCCGGCGACTGCTTGTACGTCGGCCTCTCCACGGCCGTACCCGCCGGAGTCGTCGTCCTGCGCATGGACTGCCGGGTCGAGGGCGTCGGCGTGGACCCGCTGCGCCCCCCGCTGGTCTGGGAGGCGTGGGACGGCACCGCCTGGGCGGCCTGCGAGGTCGAGAAGGACGACACCGGAGGCTTCAACCGGTCCGGCGAACTCATCCTCCACCTGCCGAAGACCCACACCCCGGCCGCCGTCGTCCGGCGCACCGGCGGCTGGCTGCGCTGCCGGCTGATCGAGGCCGAACCGGGCCGCCCGACCTACCTGGCCCCGCCCGTCCTGCGGTCCCTCACCGCCTTCACCATCGGCGCCACCGTCGCCGCCGAGCACGCCGAGACCATCACCGACGAGGTCCTGGGCGCGGCGGAGGGCGTGCCCGGCCAGGCGTTCACGCTGGCCCGGTCGCCCGTCGTGCCCGGGGACTTCGTGGTCGAGGTCGCCGACCCGGCGAGCGGCGGCCCGGAACCCGAGTACACCCGCTGGACCAGGGTGGACGACTTCGCGCACTCCGGCCCCGAGGACCGGCACATCACCCTCGACCCGAACTCCGGCCGGGTCGAGTTCGGCCCCGCCGTACGCGAACGGGACGGCTCCATCCGCTACTACGGGGCCGTGCCGGCGAAGGGCGCCACCGTCCGGGTGCGCGCCTACCGGACCGGCGGCGGGCTGCGCGGCAACGTCGCCCGCTCCACCCTGAAGATCCTGCGCAGCGCCATTCCGTACGTGGCGCGCGTCGAGAACCGCCGGCCCGCGCTCGGCGGGGTGGACGGGGAGAGCGTCGAGAGCGCACGGGTACGCGGCCCGATGACCCTGCGCACCCTGCACCGGGCCGTCGTCCCGCACGACTACGAACTCCTCGCCCGGGAGGTCGCCCCGGACGCGGCCCGCGTCCACTGCATCCGGGCCGGCGACGACGACGCGCACGACGACGAGACCGCCCAGGGCGTACGGCTCCTCGTCGTCCCCGCCGGGCGCAGCGACGAGCAGGGCCGGATCGAGTTCGACGAGCTGATCCCGCCCGCCCAGACCCTGCGCCTGATCGCCGGACACCTGGACGAACGCCGCCCCGTCGGAGCCCGCCTCGTCGTGGAGCCGCCGTTCTACCAGGGCGTCACCGTCGTCGCCACCGTGCAGGCCGAACCGGGCGCGGTCCGGGACCGCGTCCGGGACGCGGCCCTCGCCGCGCTGTACGGCTACTTCAACCCCCTGTCCGGCGGCCCCCAGGGGAAGGGCTGGCCCTTCGGGCGCCCCGTCCAGTCGGGAGAGGCGTTCGCCGTGCTCCAGCGGGTGCCCGGCGTGGACCTGGTCGAGGACGTACGCCTCTACCGCGCCGACCCGGTGACCGGCGAACGCACCGACGCCACCACCAAGATCCCCCTCGACCGGCACGCGCTGGTCTTCAGCTACGAGCACCAGCTCCGCGTGAGGGGGGCCTGAACGATGCGCACCGGCGTCCCCGGACTCCCCACCCCGCACCCCCTCGTCGACCAGCTCCCCGCCGTGTACGTGGAGCAGGACTTCGTCCGCCGCTTCCTCGGCGCGCTCGACGACGTCCTCGCCCCGGTCCTGCTCACCATCGACAACCTCCCCGCCCACCTCGACCCGCGCAGCGCCCCCGACGACTTCCTGGCCTGGCTCGCCCAGTGGGTGGCGGTGGAGCCCCCCGGCGACAGCACGGTGGAGCGGCGCCGCGAGACGGTGCGCGGCGCCGTGGCCCGGCACGCCAGACGCGGGACGCTCGGCGGACTCGCGGACGTGGTGCGGCTGGTGACCGGCACCGAACCCGAGATCACGGAGAGCGGCGGGACCGCCTGGTCCACGAGCCCGCTCACCGCGCTACCGGGCTCAACGCGCCCCCGGGTGACGATCCGGGTCCGGGAGACGGCCGGCCGCCCTGTGGACCGGGCGCTGCTGGAGGAGCGGATCGGGGCCGAGGTCCCGGCCCATGTGGCTTTCACCCTGGAGATCCTGCCCCCGGCCGGGGGCGCGGGAGGTGCGGCGAGTTGATCTGCGACGCGTGCGGGACCAGGAACGAACCGGGCCGCGCCTTCTGCACGTCGTGCGAGGCGTTCCTCGGCTGGGAGGACGAGGAGGGCACGCCGCAGCCGTCCGGCCCGGGCCCCACGGGACGGGACGCGCCGGAGCAACGCGACCCCGGCCCGGCACCGG
>NZ_JAKRGC010000305.1 GCF_022347745.1 Streptomyces sp. OfavH-34-F | reverse complement strand
GACCGCCCCCGCCGCGCGCCTGGGCCGACAAGGACCCGGCCGCCGCCGCCCGGCTCTCCGCCGCCCGCACCGCGGTCTCGGCGCTGGCGGAGCGGCTGCACCTGCCCCAGGAGAACCTGATCACGCCGGACACGGTGCGCCGGGTGTGCTGGGAGCCGCCGAAGAACCCGACGCCGGAGACGGTGGAGTCGGCCCTCGCCGGGTACGGCGCGCGGCACTGGCAGATCGAGCAGGTGGCGCCGCTGCTGCTCCGGGCGCTCACCGGACCCGCGTGACAGGGGCGTATTCACGCCAGGTTCCGCGCGGCGCGCGCGGCTCCCGCATGGCCCGGACGGACTCGGAACCGAGTCCGTCCGGGCCATGCGCCGTGTACGGGGCGGCCGGAGGCGGGCAGTTTCCCCGTGTGACCTTCGCCGCTCCGGCCACAGGGGGTGGGCAGTCTGGTTACCCGCAAGTAGCATGAGCGGAGCGGCGTGCCTCCGGGCGCGCCCCGCAGCAGTGCCATCCCGCACCCTGGAGGAGAGCCATCGTGCCTCGTACCATCCGGGACGTCGTCTTCGTCGACGGCGTCCGCACCCCGTTCGGCAAGGCGGGCCCGAAGGGCATCTACCACGAGACCCGCGCCGACGATCTCGTCGTGAAGGCCATCCGGGAGCTGCTGCGCCGCAACCCGGACCTGGACCCGAAGAAGATCGACGAGGTCGCCATCGCCGCGACCACGCAGATCGGCGACCAGGGCCTCACGCTCGGCCGCACCGCGGGCATCCTGGCCGGGCTGCCGCAGTCCGTACCGGGCTACTCCATCGACCGCATGTGCGCGGGCGCCCTGACCGCCGTCACCTCGACGGCCGGCTCCATCGCCTTCGGCGCGTACGACGTCGTCGTCGCCGGCGGTGTCGAGCACATGGGCCGCCACCCGATGGGCGAGGGCGTCGACCCCAACCCGCGGTTCGTGTCGGAGAAGCTGGTCGACGAGTCCGCCCTGTTCATGGGCATGACCGCGGAGAACCTGCACGACCGGTACCCCACGATCACCAAGGAGCGCGCCGACGCCTACGCGGTGCGTTCGCAGGAGAAGGCCGCCAAGGCGTACGCCAACGGCAAGATCCAGCAGGACCTGGTGCCGATCTCGGTGCGCCGCACCAGCCCCGAGGGCGGGGAGACGGGCTGGGGCCTGGTCACCGCCGACGAGCCGATGCGCCCGGGCACCACGATGGAGTCCCTGGCCGGCCTGAAGACCCCCTTCCGCGCCCACGGCCGGGTCACCGCCGGTAACGCCGCGGGGCTCAACGACGGCGCCACCGCCTCGCTGCTCGCCGCCGAGGACGTCGCGCGCGAGCTGGGCCTGCCGGTCAAGATGCGCCTGGTCTCCTACGCCTTCGCGGGTGTGGAGCCGGAGGTCATGGGCTACGGGCCGATCCCGGCCACCGAGAAGGCCCTCGCCCAGGCCGGCCTGTCCATCTCGGACATCGGTCTCTTCGAGATCAACGAGGCGTTCGCCGTACAGGTGCTGGCCTTCCTGGAGCACTACGGCATCGCCGACGACGACGCCCGCGTCAACCAGTACGGCGGCGCCATCGCCTACGGCCACCCGCTGGCCTCCTCCGGTGTCCGGCTGATGACCCAGCTGGCCCGCCAGTTCGAGGAGCAGCCGGAGGTCCGCTACGGCCTGACGACCATGTGCGTCGGCTTCGGCATGGGCGCGACGGTCGTCTGGGAGAACCCGCACTTCGAGAACGCCGGAGGCGACAAGTGAGCACCACCACCGAGCTTCTGAAGGGTGCGGCCGAGCTGTTCCCGGACGAGGTCGTCACCCAGGCCCACGTACGCCACCTGGACCTGCCGGCCGGTGCGGGGCGCTTCGCCCTGATCACGCTGGACAACGGCCTGGACCACACCAAGCCCACCACCTTCGGGCCGCAGTCGCTGGCGAACCTGGACGCCGCCATCGACCAGGTCGAGAAGGAGGCCGCCGACGGCGCGATCACCGGCGTCGGCATCACCGGCAAGCCGTTCATCTTCGCGGTCGGCGCCGACCTCAAGGGCGTCGAGCTGCTCAAGGAGCACAAGGACGCGCTGGCGATCGGCAAGGGCGGCCACGACGTCTTCCGCCGGCTCTCCGGCCTGGCGGTGCCCACCTTCGCGTACTACAACGGCGCGGCGATGGGCGGCGGGGTCGAGGTCGGCCTGCACTGCTCGTACCGCACCGTCTCCAAGGCGCTGCCCGCGTTCTCGCTGCCCGAGGTCTTCCTCGGCCTGGTGCCCGGCTGGGGCGGCTGCGCGCTGCTGCCGAACCTGATCGGCGCCGACCGCGCGGTCTCGGTGATCATCGAGAACTCGCTGAACCAGAACCGCCAGCTCAAGGGCGCGCAGGTCTTCGAGCTCGGCATCGCCGACGCGATCTTCGAGGGCGCCGACTTCCTGGAGCGGTCCCTCGTCTGGACCGCCGACGTGCTCAACGGCACGGTCACGGTGGAGCGCCCCGACGTGGACCGCGGTGAGGCCTGGGACCAGGCCGTCGCCCGCGGCCGCGCCATCGCCGACGCCAAGGTGCACGGCGCCGCCCCGGCCGCGTACCGCGCGCTGGAGATCATCGCCGCGGCCAAGGACGGCGACCTGTCCGCCGGCTTCGACCGCGAGGACCAGGCCCTGGCGGACCTGATCATGGGCGGCGAGCTGCGCTCCGGCATCTACTCGTTCAACCTGGTCCAGAAGCGCGCCAAGCGCCCGGCCGGTGCCCCGGACAAGAACCTGGCGCGCCCGGTCACCAAGGTCGGCGTGGTGGGCGCGGGCCTGATGGCCAGCCAGCTCGCCCTGCTGTTCCTGCGCCGCCTGGAGGTGCCGGTCGTGCTGACCGACATCGACCAGGAGCGCGTGGACAAGGGTGTGGGCTACGTCCACGCCGAGATCGAGAAGCTGCTCGGCAAGGGCCGCATCAACCAGGACAAGGCCAACCGCCTCAAGGCCCTGGTCTCCGGTGTGCTGGACAAGGCGGAGGGCTTCTCCGACGCCGACTTCATCATCGAGGCGGTCTTCGAGGAGATCGGCGTCAAGCAGCAGGTGTTCGCGGAGGTGGAGGCCGTCGCCCCGGCGCACGCGATCCTCGCCACCAACACCTCCTCCCTCTCGGTCACCGAGATGGCGTCGAAGCTCCAGCACCCGGAGCGGGTCGTCGGCTTCCACTTCTTCAACCCGGTCGCGATCCTCCCGCTGCTGGAGATCGTGCGCGGCGAGAAGACGGACGACGCCTCGCTGGCCACCGCCTTCGGTGTCGCCCGCAAGCTGAAGAAGACCGCGGTCCTGGTGAAGGACGCCCCGGCGTTCGTCGTCAACCGCATCCTCACCCGCTTCATGGGCGAGATCCAGAACGTCATCGACGAGGGCACCCCGGTCGAGGTCGCGGAGAAGGCCATCGAGCCGCTCGGCCTGCCGATGTCCCCGCTGGTGCTCCTGGAGCTGGTCGGCCCGGCGATCGGCCTGCACGTCTCCGAGACCCTGAACCGCGCCTTCCCGGAGCGCTTCACCGTCTCCGAGAACCTGGCGGCCGTCGTCAAGGCGGGCAAGCGCGGCTTCTACGTCTACGAGTCCGGCAAGCCGGAGCTGGACCCGGAGGTCGCCGCCCTCCTCAAGCAGGGCGACACCGTCCTGACCGAGGAGCAGGTCCGCGACCGCGTCCTGGACGCGGTGGCCCAGGAGATCGGCCTGATGCTGGACGAGGGCGTCGTCGCCGAGGCCCAGGACATCGACCTCTGCCTGATCACCGGCGCCGGCTGGCCCTTCCACCTGGGCGGCATCACGCCGTACCTGGACCGCGAGGGCGTGTCGGAGCGGGTGAACGGCAAGAAGTTCCTGGCGCAGGGCGTGGCGAGCGTTCCGGCGTAACACCGCCGGGCCGAGAACACGGCGAGGGCCGTACGGGGTTTCCCGTACGGCCCTCGTGCGTGCGGTCCCCGGCCGCCCGCCGGGGACCTGGACGGCCTCCGTCAGAGGATGCCCTCCTCCTTGACGAAGTCGACCAGCCAGGTACGGAATTCCGGGCCGAGGTCCTCGCGCTCGCAGGCCAGCCGGACGACGGTGCGCAGGTAGTCGCCCCGGTCCCCGGTGTCGTAGCGGCGGCCGGAGAAGACGACGGCGTGCACGGGGCCGCCGAGCGCCGGGTCGAGGGCGAGCTGGCGCAGCGCGTCCGTCAGCTGGATCTCGCCGCCGCGGCCGGGCGGGGTCTCGCGCAGAACGTCGAAGATCTCCGGGGCGAGGACGTACCGCCCGATCACGGCGAGGTTGCTGGGCGCGGTGCCGGGCTCGGGCTTCTCCACCAGGTCGGTGACGGCCAGCACGTCGCCCGCCTCGTCGTCCAGCGGGGCCACTGCCGCGCATCCGTACAGGTGGGTGCGGTCGTCCTCGACCTCCATCAGCGCCACGACGCTGCCGCCGCGCTGTTCCTGGACCTCCAGCATCCGGGCCAGCAGCGGGTCACGCTCGTCGATGAGGTCGTCGCCGAGCAGGACGGCGAACGGGGAGTCGCCGACGTGCGGTTCGGCGCAGAGGACGGCGTGGCCGAGGCCGAGCGGGTTGCCCTGCCGTACGTAGTGGACGTCGGCCAGTTCGCTGGACTCGCGGACCTGGGACAGCTTGCCGGAGTCGCCCTTCAGCTCCAGCAGGTGCTCCAGTTCGTAGGCGCGGTCGAAGTGGTCCTCCAGCGCCCGCTTGTTGCGGCCGGTCACCATCAGCACGTCGTCGAGTCCGCTCCGCACGGCCTCCGCCACGACGTACTCGATGGCGGGCCGGTCCACGACCGGGAGCATCTCCTTGGGAGTCGCCTTGGTCGCGGGGAGGAAGCGGGTGCCGAGACCCGCCGCCGGGATGACGGCCTTGCGGGTCTGGCGGTGGTGCGTGTGCATATACGTGTACTCCACAGCGAATGGCTGATGTGACGGTGTGACGGAAAGTCAGCCCTTGTCGGGGCTGACGGTGAAGGAAAGCTCGTTGCCCGGCGTGAAGAAGACCCGGCCGCGGGTCGGGCCCTGGGTGGGGTGGTGCCAGCGCTGGGTGGGATAGACGTCGATCCGCTTGCGCTCCAGGATGTCGTCGAAGAAGCGCGCGAGGCGGATGCGCGGGAGGCCGGGCTCGCGCTCCAGCCACAGGTCCCAGTCGTCGTGGCCGCCCGACGAGGCGGCGACCACTCCGGCGAACGGCAGGTGCGCCTCGAATGCCCCCTCGTACCCCACGGAGACCTGGCCCGCGATGGTGGAGGCGGCGCTCCCCTTGCGGGGCGAGGCCGCGAGCCGCAGCCCGGACAGGTCGGTGCCCGGCGGGGTGATCAGGCTGCCGCGCACCAGCCAGCCGTCCTGCCCGACCACCACGGCGTGCACCTCGGCGTGCTCCACGCGGTGGCGTACGAAGAGGGACAGATGGCCGTCCGCCGTGCGGTAGGGCACGGGCCAGTACGCGGGGCCCTCGGCCGGAATGCGGCGGACCAGCAGACCACCGGTGTGGATGTTCTCCACGTCGAGGGGCCGGCGGCGGCCGTCCGGCAGCTCCACGTCGATGTCGTAGCGGCCCTCGGCGAGGACCGCGGGCTCGGCGGGGACCGCGTACACGGCGCGCACGACGCCGGTCGCCTCGTCCGCCGACGTCCCGAGGGCGGCCAGCCTGACGAGCGGCGCCTCGGCCTTGCGCAGGGTGACGCACAGCGCGGGGGGCTCGGCACCGGGGGGCAGTACGGCACGGACCTCGATGGCGCCGTCGCCGCGGACCAGGACCTCCGCCGGCACACCGGACGGGCCGGCGGACGGGGCCGCGGTGGCCGGGGCCTTGGGGACGGCGGCCACCACGTCGCGCAGGAACGCGTCGTAGCGGAAGGCGATGCGCTCGGCGCTGTAGAGCGGGGCCGAGGCGTAGGCGCCCTCGGACAGCTGGTCCCGCACGGCGGGCTGTTCGATCAGGTAGCGCATCGCCTGGGCCATGGACTCCTCGTCCCCGACCGGGACCAGGATGCCGTTGCGGCCCGGCACGACGATCTCGCCGGGGCCGAAGGGGGCGTCGGCGGCGAGCACCGGGAGCCCGTGGTGCATGGCCTCCACCAGGGTGAGGCCGAAGGACTCGCGGCGGGCCGCGCTCACCGCGAACGCGGCCTTGTCCCACTCCGCGGTGAGGTCGGGCAGCGCGCCCATGAGCCGGACGGAGTCGCTGAGCCCGTGCGCGTGCACGAGCTCGTGCAGCCGCGCCTGCTCGGGCCCGCGGCCGTAGATGCGCAGGCGCCACTGCGGGTGGTGCGGCGCGACCAGGGCGAAGGCGTTGATCAGCGTGTCGAAGCCCTTGCGGGGGACGAGCTGCCCGGCGGCCGCGATCAGCGGCAGGCCCCGTACCGGGGCGTGGCGGGCGGGCGGCGGCACGATGTTGCCGATGGCCGCGAACGGGGGCGCCTGCTCGCCGAGCTGCCTCTGGTAGTTCTCCAGGTCGGCCTGGGTGAGGCAGACGACTCCGTCCATCTCGCGGTACAGCTCCAGGGTGCGGTCGCGCAGCTCCTGGGAGGGGACCATCGAGCCCTCGTGGTCGATGACCACCCGCGCGTAGCCGTGCCGGCCGTGGGCGATGAGGTAGGCGGCCAGCGTGGGCCGGGCGACGATCACGACGTCGGCATCGGTGCTCGCGAGGTGACCGAGGATCAGCTCGTCGGTCTCCTGGCTGTAGCGGTCCGCCCAGCCGTCCTCGTGCGGCATGATCCGCGACGGCTTGGCGTTCGTGGACTTCGGGGCACCGTCGCGCTGATCGACGAGGTGGCGCACGGTGACGTCGGCGGTCGGCGCGAAGGACGGCCGGTCCGCCGTCCGGAAGATCGAGACGATCTCCACGTCGTGGTGGACCGCCAGTGCGGAGGCCAGGCTGCTGGTCGCCCGCGGCACCCCGCCGAAGTTGTCGATGCTGTGGAGCAGGAAGGAGATCCGCACAAGTGTCCTCTGGGTTCTCGAGGGCCGTTGGGGCCGCTGTCAGTGATGCTCGGACACCACGACGGAGAGTTCGTTGTCGGCGGTGAAGTAGGGGCGCAGTCCGACGACGGCCCGGCCCACGTCCGGGCCGAACAGGTGCGCGGGCTCCTCGCGCACCAGCTCGGGGAAGCGCTGCACATCGCGCCGCATCACCTGGTCGTCGGCGATGCGCGCCACCCTGACCGGTTCGCCGCCGCTGCCGTCGGTGAGCAGGACGTCCCAGTTCTCCCGCATGAACAGCCGGGCCCTCATCGTCTCGTCCATGCTCAGCTCCGCGCCGAACCAGCCGTCCTCGAAGCGCGCCCGGCCGACCGCGAGGGTGCGGGCCGGCTCCTGGCGGCGGCGCAGCAGCAGCAGCCACTCGCCGCCGGGCTGCCACTGGCCCTGCAGCCAGCCCGTGAGCCAGAGGCTCGTGTCGGTGTAGCCGACGGTCACCAGTTCGGCGTGGCTCTGCCGGGACCAGACGCGCAGGCGCAGATAGCCGCCCTCGGTGGCGTACGGCAGGGCCCAGTGGAAGTGGTCCAGGTCGCTGAGGTGGCCGACGTCGCGGGCGCCGCCGAGCGTGCACCGTCCGTAACGCAGGCGGCGTTCCTTGCCCTTGCCGTCGACCGCGTAGAGGTCGGCGCGTCCCTCGCGCAGGCCGGCCAGGGCGCGGGCGTCGATCTGTGCCCGGGTGCCGCCCCCCACCGGGAAGTCGATCGCGTCGCCGCCCTTGCT
The DNA here is from genome assembly GCF_022347745.1 of Streptomyces sp. OfavH-34-F. GTDB lineage: Bacteria > Actinomycetota > Actinomycetes > Streptomycetales > Streptomycetaceae > Streptomyces. Next base: position 137 of record NZ_JAKRGC010000305.1, on the reverse strand, counting down.
CTCGTCCTTGACGCGGACGAGGCGGGCGCCGGACACGCCGTGCAGGGTCAGTTCCCAGGCCCCGTCGGGCAGCAGCCGGCAGTCGGCGGTGGGGCGGGGCCGTTCCGCGGCCGGGGCGCCGCCACCGGCGGTGCGCC
>NZ_JAKRGC010000304.1 GCF_022347745.1 Streptomyces sp. OfavH-34-F | reverse complement strand
CAGGTTCACGTGCCGGGCGAGCACGGCCGCCTCGCGGTGGTTGCGCGCGGGCACGGCCTCCACGCGGACCCGGTCGGCGCCCAGCCGGTCGAGCGCGGCGGCGACGGCGTCGGCGCGGGCGGCCCAGACCGGCACGGGGGTGGAGACGCGCAGGTCGTCCACGGTCTTGTCGACGAGCCAGAGCCCCGAAAGGACGAGGGCGGCGGCCAGCACCCCCGTACGCAGCCGCGCCCCGGCCCGGCGCGTGTCGAGGGCCGCCGCGCACAGCACCGGCACCGCGACGAGGCCGAGCAGCCGCTCCACGTTGGTGCCGATCGGCGACGCCACGAGGAACGTGAGGAGCACCCCGGCCGCGTACACGGCGGCCCCGTACCGGGTGACCCGCCACTCCCGGGTCCGGGGCGCCGCCGCCACGAGCACCGCGCAGATCAGGAGCGGCATCCACAACCGGTTGGCGTGCATGGGCTGTTCGCCGGTGAACGGGAACAGCAGCGTGGTGGCCCCGACGACCGCGAAGAACGGGACGACGAGCACGGCGCCCGTCCGCCACCTCCGGTCCAGCAGGTACGCCGCGCCGACGACGACCAGGAACAGCCCGGCGACCGGGCTCGCCGCCGTCGCCAGTGCCCCCGCCACCGCGGCGACCGGGGCCCGGCCGGCGTACCGGCAGGCGACGAGCGCGAGGGCGACGCCGAGGGCGAAGGTCGTCCGCCCCGACGCGACGTCGCACCACAGCGCGAACGCGCCGAGCAGCGCGGGCGTGAGCGCGTGCCGCATGCCGGTGCGCACGAAGAGGCGGGCCAGCAGCCAGGTGGCGGCGAGCCCGGACACGACGGACACGGTTCGCACGCCGAGCAGGGCCATGGCGTACGTGGAGAAGACGCTGTAGTTGGCGGTGTGCGTCCCGCCGTACCACGAGAGGTTGTACGCCGACCCCGGGTGGCGGGCGGTGAACCCGGCCCAGGCGTACTGCGCGGCGAGGTCGCCGCCGCCGGTGGCCAGGACGGCGGCCCACACGGCGTACAGCGGCACGACGGCCGCGACGGAGAGCAGCGGCACGCGGTGGCGCCGCCACCACGGCGGCCGTGCCGCACCCCGCGCCGAACCGTCCGCGTCCGCCCGTACCTCTTCACCCACCAGCACGTGCCGAACCCTAGAGGCGTCCGACGCGTTCCCAGGCGCCCGACCGGGCCGCCGAACGGGTCGGCCGGCACAACTCGGCGTGTCCGCAAGGGTGCTGTGACATCTTTCCGGCCAGGAACGACGATCATGCGGCGGTTGACGCCGTCCGCGTACGGGTGAACGGATGGAACAGCATGACCAGCGACACACCCCGGCTCTACGAACCGCTCGACGACCGGTTCCGGACGGGCCGGTGCATGAACGGCGACGCGGCCCTGGAGGTGCTGTACACGGGCTGCCGGTGGGCCGAGGGCCCGCTGTACGTGCCGGCCTGGCGGCAGGTGGTCTGGAGCGACATCCCCAACGACCGGATGCTCCGCTGGGACGAGGAGACCGGGGCGGTCAGTGTCTTCCGCCGCTCGGCGGGCCACCCGAACGGCAACACCCTGGACCGGCAGGGCCGGCTCATCACCTGCGAGCAGGGCAACCGGCGCGTGACGCGCACCGAACTCGACGGCACGGTCACGGTGCTGGCCGACCGCTGGCAGGGCAAGCTGCTCAACAGCCCGAACGACGCCGCCGTGAAGTCGGACGGCTCGATCTGGTTCTCCGACCCCGACTTCGGGATCACCAGCGACTACGAGGGCCACCGCGCGCAGAGCGAGATCGGCGCCAACAACGTCTACCGGATCGACCCGGCACCGGAGAAGTGCGGCTCGTCGCCGACGGCCTCGGCGCGCCCAACGGGCTGGTCTTCTCGGCGGACGAGCGGCGGCTGTTCGTCTCGGACACGAAGGCGGGCCTGATCCGCGTCTTCGACGTGCGGGACGACGGCACCCTCTCCGAGGGGCGTGCCTTCGCCGAGGCGGCTGCCCGCCCGGGGGCCGGGTTCGACAACCTCCGCTTCGACGACGGAGGGCGGCTCTGGGTCGCCGCCATGAACGACGGCGTGCACTGCTACGACCCGGACGGCACGCTGATCGGCCGGCTCGACGTGCCGGAGACGGTGTCGAACATTTCCTGGGGCGGCGCGAAGCGCAACCGCCTCTTCATCACGGCGGAGACGAGCCTCTACTCGGTGGTGATGGGGGTGACCGGCACGCACCCGACGGGCCCGGGCCACCGGCCCTGGCTGGGCCGGTAGAGCGCTCCGAAGAGGCGTCGAAAGTTTCGAAACGGGTGGCGGGACGGTCGGAAAACGGGCCCGCCGCCGCCCGTTTCCTGCCCCGGCTACCGATGGGGAACCGTGCGCTGAGCTGTGATAATGGTGAACTCCCTTACGGAGAAAGGTGATCGACAGTTTCGCAACTCGTGCCGAAAGTATTGACACCCCCAGGGGGCGGTCCAACACTGAGCGCCGTCGGCAGGCCCCCAGCCGACGACGACCTGGTCATGAGGACGAGAGGACTCCCCCCATGCACGCAGCGCCCGCACTTCCCATGAGCCGCTCCCGAGGCCGCACCAGACCGGCGGACAGCCTGCGGCTGTTCATCCGCACCGCCTTCACCCTGCTGGTGGCGGCGATGGCGGCCATCGCGCTTCCCGGTACGGCCACCGCCGACACCACCGTCACCTCGAACCAGACGGGGACCAACAACGGCTACTACTACTCGTTCTGGACCGACAGCCAGGGCACCGTCTCGATGAACCTCGGTTCCGGCGGCAGCTACAGCACGTCCTGGCGCAACACCGGCAACTTCGTCGCCGGCAAGGGCTGGAGCACCGGCGGCCGCCGCAGCGTCACGTACTCCGGCTCCTTCAACCCGTCGGGCAACGCCTACCTGGCGCTCTACGGCTGGTCGCAGAACCCGCTCGTGGAGTACTACATCGTCGACAACTGGGGCACGTACCGGCCCACCGGCACCTTCAAGGGCACGGTCAACAGTGACGGCGGCACGTACGACATCTACGAGACGACGCGGGTCAACGCCCCGTCGATCGAGGGCAACAAGACCTTCAAGCAGTACTGGAGCGTCCGTCAGTCCAAGCGCACCGGCGGCACCATCACCACCGGCAACCACTTCGACGCCTGGGCGTCGCACGGGATGAACCTCGGCAGCTTCAACTACATGATCATGGCCACCGAGGGCTACCAGAGCAGCGGCAGCTCCAGCATCACGCTGGGCAGCACGTCCGGCGGCGGCGACAACGGCGGCGGCAACACGGGCGGTGGCAACAACGGCTGCACCGCGACCCTGTCGGCCGGCGAGAAGTGGGGCGACCGCTACAACCTCAACGTCTCGGTCTCCGGTTCCTCCAACTGGACCGTGACGATGAACGTCCCGTCCCCGGAGAAGATCATCGCCACCTGGAACACCAGCGCGAGTTATCCGAGCGCCCAGGTGATGACCGCACGGCCCAACGGCAGCGGCAACACCTTCGGCGTCACCATCCAGACCAACGGCACCTGGACCTGGCCGACGGTCTCCTGCAGCACGGCCTGACCCGAGGCTCCCCCCACGGGCGCTCCGGGGCGGCGGCGGCCGCCCCGGAGCGTTGTGCCGTCCCCGGGCGCTCTACAGAATCGGCGGCCGGCCCAGCCGGGTCATGCGCCACACCGTCCGCCACCGCATCGGCGCCCGCGGGCCGGGCGAGGTCCGGCACCCCTCGGCGAACCCGCCCCACCAGGCCCGCAGCCCGCCGAGCGACCGCATCCGGAGCATGGCCAGGGCGATCCACACGCCGAGGTAGACGGGAACCAGCGCCGCGGGAAGCCTCCGCCGGGCGAGCCAGACCCGGTTGCGCGCGGTGAACCGGTAGTGGGTGGCGTGCCGGGCGGGTGACGTCCTCGGATGCCGGAGGACGAGCGAGGGGACGTACCTGACCTCCCAGCCCGCGTCGAGCGCCCGCCACGCGAGGTCCGACTCCTCGTGGCCGAAGAAGAACTCGGCCGGCCACAACCCGATCTGCCGGAGCATCGGTACGGACAGGGCATGGCCGCCGCCGAGGAAGGCCGTCACCGGCCCCCCGCGCATCGGATCACCCGCCCGCAGCCTCGGTACCCAGCGCCGTTCCGTGATCCCGTGCTCGTCGGCGACCCGGAACCCGGCGATCCCCAGGGCCGGGTCCGCCGCGAACAGCCGGCCCACCTCCCGGAACACATCGGTCGCGACGAGCAGCCCGTCGTCGTCCAACTCCACGACCACGTCCACGTCGTCGGAGTCGCACAGCAGCCGCAGCGCGGCATTGCGCCCGCCGGGACAGCCCAGATTCACGGTGAGCGGCATCTTGGTCACGATCGGCGCACCGGGGACGCCGGTGGTGCCCAGGACCTCGATCGGCACGTCGTCGAGCGGGGTGGCGTTGCCCACCAGGACTATGCGCGCGGCGGGGACGTCCTGCTTCGCCACCGAGGCCAGCAGCGCCTCCAGTTCACGGGGACGCGTCCCCATGGTCACGATGACGACCCCGATGCGCGGCACGGTCACGGCGACTCACTTCCCTGATCGACGGAGCCCCGATGCTAGGCCCTGGCGCACCGTCACAAATCCATCACTTATGGAGGGCTCACCTCCCCTTGGTTCCGGGCGCACGGATACGGTCATGCCTCCACGAACCACACCTTGGGGGGACGAATGAACTGGAACGACAACACCCAGCGACCATGGGGCCCCGCCCCGGCCGAACCCACCGGCGCGGCTTCCAAGCTGCCCGGCTGGGCCCGCAAGCGCGTCCTCGTCCCGGCGGCGGCCGGGCTGTTCCTCGCCGGAGCCGTCGCGGGCAGCGCGGGCGGAACCGGAACGGAGAACGCCGGCCGCGCGACACCGGCGCCCACCGCCACGGTCACCGTGACGGCCAGTCCCGCGGCGAGGGACGGCGCGAAGGACACCGCCGACAACGAGCCGCCCGCGCCGAAGGGCACCGTCCGCCCGGCCGACGACGAGCCCGGCGCCAAGGTGTCCGTGCCCGACTTCGTCGGCATGGGCCTCCAGTCGGCGCAGGACGCGGCCCAGGCCAAGGGCCTCTACTCGCTGACCTCGCACGACAGCCTGGGCCGGGATCGGATGCAGGTCTTCGACCGGAACTGGAAGGTCTGCTTCCAGAACGTCCGGGCGGGCAAGTCGGTCGCCCGGACCACCGAACTGGACTTCGGCGCCGTGAAGACCGAGGAGAGCTGCCCGGCCAGGGACCGGCAGCCCCCGGAGGTGGTCGGCGGCAGGATGCCCGACCTGGCGGGCCAGTCGGTCAAGGCCGCGCGCGGCGCGCTCGACTCGGGGACCTCGCTCACGGTGAAGGACGCCGCGGAGGACCGCATGGTGCTGATGGAGAGCAACTGGAAGGTGTGCGCCCAGGTACCGGCGGCGGGCGTGAAGCTGAACGGGCAGCCGGTGGAGATCAGGGCGGTCAAGTTCGAGGAGACCTGCCCGTAACGGGCCGCGCCGGGGCGGGCGGGCCGCGGGTTCCTCCAGTGAGAACCCGCGGCCCGTACGGCCTCTCGTCTCAGCGCCTCATGCGGACGACAACTTGCCGACGAGGTCGATCCACTCGCGGGCCTCGGCCGTGAAGTCGGTGCGGCCGAGGTCGTGGTGCGCCGCGACCCAGCTGGCGGCCGCCGGCTTGTCCTCCCAGTCCTGAGCGGGGGCGGCGCGGCGCAGATGGATCTCGCAGCCGACCCGGTTGGTGACGAAGGTCAGCTCCAGCTGGGGCGGCCTGCCCCGGGTGCCGACGCGGTCGGTGAGCAGGAAGGTCTGCGTCAGGTAGATCCCGTACTCCAGGGAGGGGATGCGGTCGTCCGTGACCTCGCACGCGTCGCACAGGTACCCCTCGGCGGCGAACGCGTCGAAGATCGCCTCGTGCAGCGGAAGCGCGGCGATGTGCACGAGGTCGTGGTCGCCGACCCCTTCGGCCTCGTCGTACTTCACCTTCGTACTCATCGCGACGACCGCGCCGACGGCCTGGCCGGTCACCTCGGTCAGCGGCACGTCCCACGGGAGCCGCTGCTCGAACGGAACCCGGCGTTCCTCGCCCTTGGCGAGCTTGAAGTACCCGTTGGTGCTGGGCCAGCAGATGGTCTCCTTGGTGTCGGCGCCGTCGTACGACGGCTTCACCTCGGCGAACAGCTTGAGTTCGATTCCGCGCAGCTGGACATCGCTGTCCACCGCGCGCACCAGGACCTCGCCCCTGAGTGTTTCGCCGGGCCGTACGAAACCGGCCGCCACCTGGGTGTCGACCTCCAGCGGCACGGAGCCGCCCCCGCCAATGCGTCGCAGACGCCTGAAGACCATGTTCGTAGGCTAAACGGCCGAACTGATCATGACCAGATCCTCATTTCGGGCACGAACGGGAACTCCCCGCCCCCCACCGTCCCCGCCCGTGCGGGCGCGGGCGGGGACGGACGCAGGGCGCCCGGCGTGGGCCGGCAGGGGCGCCCTGGGGGCTTCCTACAGCCCGTAGGGGCTGATCAGGATCATGATGCAGCCGTAGGTCGGGGGCGTCACCCATGCTGCGAGGGCGGCCACGCTGAGAATTCCCACAACCGCCTTGAATTTAGGCACGTTTAGCTCTTTCCTTCCCGCTCAGTAAGCAAGTTCGAGTGGGAAGTTAACCAGGAGGGCCTGACAATCCGAATTTATGCATAAGGCATATGCCAGGCGTATATTCGGTTATGCGTCGTCCTCGTCCGAGGGGTGCTCGCGGAACGATTCTTCATATGTGCGTTCGATGATTTCCCGGCGCTGGTCGTCCGCCGCCCTCAGTACCTCCTCCAGCAGCACGCGGGCGGCGTTTTCCTCCGTGACGTCGTCCGTCCGGGCCGCGACGGCCACCGCCGCCCGGAGGCGGTCCGCCGCGTCGGTCAGCCGGCCGGCGGCGAAGTCCGCGCGACCGAGCCGCCGCAGCGCCTGGGCCTCGTGCTGAGCTGCCCCGATGCTCCGGGCGGTCCTCAGCGCCTCCAGGAGCTGTCGGCCGGATTCGTCCACGGCGCCGAGCCGCCAGTGCGCTTCGCCGATCCCTACCAGGGTCTCCGCCTGGCTCTTCAGGTCACCCAGTGCGGCGAATTCCGTGAGTGCTTCCCCGAACTCGGCGAGCGCGGTTCCGGGGTCGCCGGATTCCATCATGGCTTCGGCGAGATTTCTCCGTACCGTCGTACGGTCGTACGGGCTGCCCTCGACTTCCAGGAAAGCGAGGGATTCCTCGAATGAGCGGCGGGCTGCCGCGACATCGCCCGCCCGTATCTGTAATTCACCGATGTTGTTCAGTGTCTTCGCGGAAGCGGTCGTGTCGTCGGCGTCCCGGAAGCCTTCGAGGGCCCCGAGGAAATGGTGGAGGGACTGTTCGCGCTCCCCCAGGTGCAGCAGGGCGACGGCAATATTGTTCCGGCCGCGGGCCCGCTCCCACGTATCGCCCGTCCGCGACACGAGGGCGAAGGACTGCTGGAGCAGGACGAGCGCCTTCCGGTTCTCGCCGAGGAGCCAGTGCAGCGAGCCGAGCACCCGGAGCGCCGCCGCCTCGGCGGCCTCGTCGCGCAGGGTCCGGGCCAGGTCCAGGGCCCGCTCCCCGGCCTCGGCGGCCTCCGCGTAGTCCCCGATGCTCGAGGCCGCCGCGCACAGGTCGATCAGGGCGCAGCAGAGCGCGGACGCGTCGCCGTCCGGCCGGTCCCAGGTGGCGACGGCGTGCAGCAGGAGCTTTCGGGCGTCGTGCCAGTGGCACTCGGTCTGGAGGAACCCGGCCAGGACACAGGCGAGGCGGGCGGCCCGGTCGGCAGCCCCGCCGCGCCGGGCGTACTCCTCGACGGCCAGCAGGTTGCCCCGCTCCGCGGCGAGCCA
>NZ_JAKRGC010000303.1 GCF_022347745.1 Streptomyces sp. OfavH-34-F | reverse complement strand
GCCGTCGACGTGGTGCGGCGGGCGGCGGTCGTGCTCGCCGGTGCGGAGGCCGCGAGCGCCGAGGTGCTGACCTCGATGGAGACGGCCGCCGGGGGCACCCGGCTCACGATCAGGGGCTCGGGGGCGTACGACTTCCGGGCCGCGTCGGGCCGGCTCAAGGTCGTGCTGCCGCCCGGCGCGACGGGCGAGGAGGAGCACCGCCCGATCACGGAGCTGCTGGCGCCGGGCGCGCTGTACATGAAGAACCGGGGCGCCGGGGTGCCCGCCGACAAGTGGGTGCGGATCGACACGACGGCGCTGGAGGACGGCAACCTCGTCACCGGCGGGGTGACCGATCCGCTGGCCGCCGCCGAACTGCTGCGCGGCGCGGGGGCCGTGACGTACGTCGGCGAGACGGAGCTGGCCGGGGTGCCGGTGCGGCACTACCGGGGTACGGCGGACATCGGCCGGGCCGCCCGGATGGCGGCGCCGGGCGTGCGGCCGGCGCTGGAGGCGGCGGCGAAAGGGTTCCGCACGCGGACCGTGCGGTTCGAGGCCTATCTGGACGAGCAGGGCCGGCTGCGCAAGGTGCGCCACCGGTTCCGGTTCGCCAATACGGGCCCGGCGGCGGAGGTCGTGTCGACGACGCTCCTGTACGGGTTCGGCGTGCCGGTGGCCGTACGGCTGCCGGACGCGCGGGACATCTACACCGGGGAGATCGGGCGGGGACGGGCGTGAGATGAATCCCACCCGAACCGTGCAGATCCGGCCACCCCACAGGTCCCGTACCGCCCCACCGGGCGCTTCCGACCCGCCGTTCCCGGTCCGTCCGGGGGCGGTGAAATGGTCCGTCCGTGCCATGCGCGGCGCGTGTCGGGCTCTCTACCCTGGAAAGCCGGTGACGGCAGTGAGAGGTGAGTGACGTGGTGACGCTCAGCGCCCCGACCGTGTCGGACCATGTGGCGCTCGCCGAGATCGAGCTGTGCGGGGAACTGATGATCGCGGCGTCGGCGGCGATCGGCGAACGGCTCAGTTCCGAGCGGATCGACGAGGTGCTCGATGTGAAGGTGAGCGCCGACCGCACCACCGTGCCCCGGCAGGGAGAGCACCGGGGCTGACGGGGGCGCGGGCGCGGACGTCAGGTGCGCAGCAGGCGGGCGATGGCCTTGGTGGCCTCCTCGACCTTGGCGTCGATCTCGGCGCCGCCCTTGACGGCCGCGTCGGCGACGCAGTGGCGCAGGTGCTCCTCCAGGAGCTGGAGCGCGAAGGACTGGAGGGCCTTGGTGGACGCCGAGACCTGGGTGAGTATGTCGATGCAGTAGACGTCCTCGTCGACCATGCGCTGGAGGCCGCGGATCTGGCCCTCGATCCGGCGCAGCCGCTTGAGGTGCTCGGTCTTCTGGTGGTGGTAGCCGTGGATGCCGCGGTCGTGGTCGGTCACGACCGGTGACGCGTCCGGTGCGGGCTGCGTTCCCGTGGCCTCGGTCGTCGTCATTGCTGCCTCCCGTTTTCCCTTTACCTGGCGTCTATATACCCCTGGCGGGTATATCTTAACGAATTCAGCTGAAACGTGACCGGGGCCCCGTGCTGATCACTGTGCCTGATGCGCGACACTGACGATGCCGGTTAGCCGTGGCCGGATGATGCGCCTAGCATCAGCCTGACCGAATCCAAAGCACCCCGAGGACCCCACGTGCGCTTTCGTCTGACCCCCAGGGAGACGAGCTTCTACGACATGTTCTCCGCGTCCGCGGACAACATCGTCACGGGCTCGAAACTCCTGATGGAACTGCTCGGGGCGGAGCCGACTTCCCGTGCCGAGATCGCGGAGCGCATGCGGGCGGCGGAGCACGCGGGGGACGATGCCACCCACGCGATCTTCCACCAGCTGAACTCCTCGTTCATCACGCCGTTCGACCGTGAGGACATCTACAACCTCGCCTCGTCGCTCGACGACATCATGGACTTCATGGAGGAGGCCGTCGACCTGGTCGTGCTGTACCAGATCGAGAAGCTTCCCAAGGGCGTGGAGCAGCAGATCGAGGTGCTGGCGCGGGCCGCCGAGCTGACCGCCGAGGCGATGCCCGGTCTGCGCACCATGGACAACCTCACTGAGTACTGGATCGAGGTCAACCGGCTGGAGAACCAGGCGGACCAGATCCACCGCAAGCTGCTCGCCCAGCTCTTCAACGGCAAGTACGACGCCATAGAGGTGCTGAAGCTGAAGCAGGTCGTGGACGTGCTGGAAGAGGCTGCGGACGCGTTCGAGCACGTCGCGAACACGGTGGAGACCATCGCGGTCAAGGAGTCCTGAACCACGTGGACACCTTCGTACTGGTCGTGACCATCGGCGTCGCGCTCGGCTTCACGTACACCAACGGCTTCCACGACTCGGCGAACGCCATCGCCACGTCGGTCTCCACGCGGGCGCTGACCCCGCGGGCGGCGCTGGCGATGGCGGCGGTGATGAACCTCGCGGGTGCGTTCCTCGGGAGCGGGGTCGCCAAGACCGTCAGCGAGGGCCTGATCGCGACGCCCGAGGGCAACAAGGGGATGGGCATCCTCTTCGCGGCGCTCGTCGGGGCCGTCATCTGGAACCTGGTCACCTGGTACTTCGGGCTGCCCTCGTCGTCCTCGCACGCCCTGTTCGGCGGCATGGTCGGCGCGGCGCTGGCCGGCGGGACGATGGTGCACTGGGACGGGGTGCTCGACAAGATCGTCATTCCGATGTTCCTGTCCCCGGTGATCGGCCTGGTGGTCGGTTATCTGGTGATGGTCGCCATCATGTGGATGTTCCGGAAGGTCAACCCGCACAAGGCGAAGCGCGGCTTCCGCATCGCCCAGACGGTGTCGGCCGCGGGCATGGCGCTCGGGCACGGTCTGCAGGACGCGCAGAAGACGATGGGCATCGTGGTGATGGCCCTGGTCATCGCCGACGTCGAGTCCCCGAGCGACCCGATCCCGGTCTGGGTGAAGCTCGTCTGCGCGCTGATGCTGTCGCTGGGCACGTACGCGGGCGGCTGGCGCATCATGCGTACGCTCGGCCGGAAGATCATCGAGCTGGACCCGCCGCAGGGTTTCGCCGCCGAGACCACGGGCGCGTCGATCATGTTCGGTTCGGCGTTCCTCTTCCACGCGCCGATCTCCACGACCCATGTCATCACCTCGGCGATCATGGGTGTGGGTGCCACGAAGCGGGTGAACGCGGTGCGCTGGGGCGTCGCGAAGAACATCATTCTCGGGTGGTTCATCACCATGCCGGCCGCGGCCCTGGTCGCCGCCGGAAGCTACGGCCTCGTGTACCTGGTGTTCGGCTGAGGCCGTCCCGCGCCGGAACGGGTCCGCCCCGCGCTCCTCGTGGAGCGCGGGGCGGACCCTTCGCCTTGTGGTGGCACCGCCATGCAGCACCCCAAGGCCGTCGGGGGGACGGGCCGGCTCAGCCGAAGCGGCCGGAGATGTAGTCCTCGGTGGCCTGGACCGACGGGTTGGAGAAGATGCGCTCCGTCTCGTCGATCTCGATGAGCTTGCCGGGCTTGCCGACCGAGGCCAGGTTGAAGAACGCGGTCCGGTCCGAGACACGGGCCGCCTGCTGCATGTTGTGCGTGACGATGACGATGGTGAACCGCTCCTTCAGCTCGCCGACCAGGTCCTCGATGGCGAGGGTGGAGATCGGGTCCAGGGCGGAGCACGGCTCGTCCATCAGCAGCACGTCCGGCTCGACCGCGATGGCGCGGGCGATGCACAGGCGCTGCTGCTGGCCGCCGGAGAGGCCGGAGCCGGGCTTGTTCAGCCGGTCCTTGACCTCGTTCCACAGGTTCGCGCCGCGCAGCGACTTCTCGACGATGTCCTCCAGGGCGCTCTTGCGGTAGGAGCCGTTGAGGCGCAGGCCGGCCGCCACGTTGTCGAAGATCGACATGGTGGGGAACGGGTTGGGGCGCTGGAAGACCATGCCGACCGTGCGGCGCACGGTGACCGGGTCGACGCCGGGTCCGTACAGGTTCTCGTCGTCCAGGAGCACCTTGCCCTCGACGCGGCCGCCGGGGGTGACCTCGTGCATCCGGTTCAGGGTGCGCAGGAAGGTGGACTTGCCGCAGCCGGAGGGGCCGATGAAGGCGGTCACCGAGCCGGGTTCCACGGTCATGGAGATGTCGTCGATCGCCTTGTGGCTGCCGTAGTAGGCCGACAGTCCGCTGACGTCTATGCGCTTGGCCATCTGAATCACTGCTGCTTTCCGGCGGGCCTAGCGCCCGGCCTTGGGGGCCTTCCAGCGGGCGATGCCGCGGGCCACCAGGTTGAGGATCATGACGAAGGCGATGAGGACCAGGGCGGCGGCCCAGGCGCGGTCGTAGGACGCGGCCTCCCCGACCCGGTACTGCTCGTAGATGTAGAACGAGAGCGAGGACTGGGCGCCTTCGAAGGGGTTGGTGTTGATCAGCTGGCTGCCGAAGACCAGCAGCATGATCGGCGCGGTCTCGCCGGCGATGCGGGCCACGGCGAGCATGACGCCGGTGACGATGCCGCCGATCGCGGTCGGCAGGACCACCTTGAGGATGGTGCGCCACTTCGGCACGCCGAGGGCGAGGGAGGCCTCGCGCAGCTCGTTCGGGACGAGCTTGAGCATCTCCTCGGTGGAGCGGACGACGACCGGGATCATCAGGATGGTCAGGGCGAGCGCGCCCATCAGGCCGGACGGCTCCAGGCCGGTGATCAGCATGATGGAGAGGATGAACAGACCGGCGACGATCGAGGGGATGCCGGTCATCACGTCCACGAAGAAGGTGACGGCCCTGGCCAGCGAGCCCTTGCCGTACTCCACCAGGTAGACGGCGGTGAGCAGGCCGAGCGGGGCGGAGATCAGGGTGGCGATGCCGATCTGCTCCAGGGTGCCGATCAGCGCGTGGTAGACGCCGCCGCTGGCCTCGGGCCCGAGGACACCGGCCATGGAGTGGGTCAGGAAGTAGCCGTCCAGGCGTTCGGAGCCGCGGCTGATGGTCGTCCAGAGCAGCGAGGCGAGCGGGACGACGGCGAGCAGGAAGCAGACCCAGACCAGGCTGGTGGCGAGGCGGTCCCGGGCCTGGCGCTGGTTCTCGACGACGCTGGTGGTGATGTATGAGATCACCAGGAAGAACAGCGCGGAGAGCAGGCCCCACTGCACGCGGCTCTGCCAGCCGGCGGCGAGGGCGAGGCCGACACCCAGCACGATGCCGGCGGCGGCGAAGCCGAGCGGGGCGAGGCGGGGCAGGGACCGGGTGCTGAGGCCGGGCCTGGGGGCGGCGGGTGCGGGCACCGGGATCTCCTGGACGCCGGTGGTGGTGGCGTGGCTCATGCGTTGGCCCCCGAGTACTCCTTGCGGCGGGCGATGATGAGCCGCGCGGCGCCGTTGACCAGCAGGGTGAGGACGAAGAGGACCAGGCCGGAGGCGATCAGGGCGTCCCGCCCGAACGCGTCGGCCTCGCCGAACTTCGCCGCGATGTTCTGGGCGAAGGTGCCGCCGCCCGGGTTGAGCACGTGCAGGGAGATCAGGAAGCTCGGCGACAGGACCGTGGCGACGGCCATCGTCTCGCCGAGCGCGCGGCCCAGGCCCAGCATCGACGCGGAGATGATGCCGGAGCGGCCGAACGGCAGCACGGAGAGGCGGATGACCTCCCAGCGGGTGGCGCCGAGGGCGAGCGCGGCCTCCTCGTTCATGCGCGGGACCTGGAGGAACACCTCGCGGCTGACGCTGGTCACGATCGGCAGGATCATGACCGCGAGCAGGATGCCCACGGTGAACAGCGAGCGGGCGACGCCGATCTCGGTCTTCTCGAAGACGTACGTCCAGCCGAAGAACTGGTCGAGCCAGAGGTTCAGCCCCTCCAGGTACGGCACGAGGACGAGGGCGCCCCAGATGCCGTAGACGATGCTGGGGACCGCGGCGAGCAGGTCGATGACGTACGCGATCGGGCCGGCCAGTTTGCGCGGCGCGTAGTGCGAGATGAACAGGGCGATGCCGACGGAGACCGGGACCGCGATGGCCATCGCGATGACGGAGCTGACGACGGTGCCGAAGAGGAGGACGGCGATGCCGAAGACGGGCGGGTCACCGGCCGGGTTCCAGTCGAAGGTGGTGAGGAAGTTGCCCTCGTCCTTCGAGATGGCGATCGCGGCGCGGTAGCTGAGGAACACGGCGATGGACGCCATGATCATCAGAAGCAGGATGCCGGAGCCGCGCGACAGTCCGAGGAAGATCCGGTCGCCTGCGCGGCCCGTGGAGCGGGGGCGGGATCGCCCGGCCGCTGGGGTCTGTATCTGTGGTGTGGTGGAAGCCATGGTCTTTCCGGTCTGTGTGGGGGAGCGGCACGCTCCCCTGGCGGCGGTGCACCGGAGGGGCTGGGGCGCGGCCGGCCCGGAGGGGTGTTCCGGACCGGCCGCCGGGCGCGTCGTGCGCGTCGTGCGGCGTGTTCTCGTTACGAGAGGCCGGCGACGGTCTCGCGGACCTTGGCGTTGATCTCCTCGGGGATCGGCGCGTAGCCGGCCTCGGTGAGGAGCTTCTGGCCGTCCGCCGAGGCGGCGTAGCCGAGGAAGGACTTCACGGTGCCGAGGGTCTCGGCCTTGTTGCCGGTGTCGCAGACGACCTCGTAGGTGACCAGGACCATCGGGTAGGCGCCCTCGGCCTTGGTGGTGTAGTCGAGTTCGAGGGCCAGGTCCTTGCCGGTGCCCTTGATCTTGGCGGCGGCGATGGCCTTGGAGGCGTTCTCGGACGTGGCCTTGACCGGGGCGGAGCCGCCGGTGTCGATGTCGACGGTGCTGATCTGCTGCGAGGTGGCGTAGGAGAGCTCGAAGTAGCCGATCGAGCCGTCCACCTGCTTGACCTGGCTGGCGACGCCGGAGGAGCCGGACGCGGCCTGGCCGCCGGGGGCGGGCCACTTCTTCTCGGCCTCGTACTTCCAGTCCTGCGGGGCGGCGGCGCCGAGGTACTTGCCGAGGTTCTGGGTGGTGCCGGAGTCCTCGGAGCGGTGGAAGGCCTGGATCGCCTTGTCCGGCAGCTTGGCGCCGGGGTTGAGCTTGGCGATCGCCTCGTCGTTCCACTTCTTGATCTTCGTGTCGAAGATCTTGGCGAGGGTGGGGGCGTCCAGGGTCAGGCTGTCGATGCCTTCGAGGTGGAAGCCGACGGCGATCGGGCCGCCGACCATCGGCAGGTTGATGCCCTGGCCGGTCTTGCAGATCTTCTTGGAGTCGGCGACCTCCTCGGGCTTCAGCGCCGAGTCGGAGCCGGCGAAGCCGACGGTGCCCTGGTTGAAGGCGACGATGCCCTCGCCGGACGAGGAGGAGTTGTAGTTGATCTCCACGCCGGAGCAGGCGGCCATGTACTCCTTGACCCAGAGGTCCATGGCGTTCTTCTGGGCGCTGGAGCCGGACGCGCGCAGCTGGCCCTTGGCGCCGTCGCACTTGACGTTGGACGCGGCCTTCGTCTTGCCGCCGCCCGAGGCGGAGGTGTCGCCGCTGTTGTCGTCGGAACCGCACGCCGTGAGGACCAGGGCGCCGGAGACGGCGAGGGCACCGAGCGCGGTGGCACGAAGCCGGTTCTTGCGCTGAAGCTTCACTTTCGGGTGTTCCTTCCAGGAGCCGCCGCGGCTGTTGGGGCGAGGCGGCGTGCGACGCGGGTGGTGCAGTGGCTGGTGCCTGCACCCGGTAGGTCTGAAATTAGGCAGACCAGGTGACGTGGTTGACGGGGGAGAGTGAACGGCGGGTGAACCGTGGCGGGCGGCCCGGTTCCGCCGGATGCCGGCGGGGCGCGGCCCGGGTTACGCGCGGGGCGGGGCCCGGGTTACGTGCGGGGCGCGGCCCCGGTTTTGCGCGGGGCGGGGCCCGGGTTACGCGCGGGGCAGGGCGCCCAGCGCCGCGTCGAGCAGCTCGCGGTCGCGCGGCTGGGGGAGGCGGGCGCGGG
>NZ_JAKRGC010000302.1 GCF_022347745.1 Streptomyces sp. OfavH-34-F | reverse complement strand
CGGCCCAGCCGGCCACCGCCGACGCGCCGGAGACCGCCGGGGCGGACGCCCCCGCCCCCGAGGCCCCGGCGCGGGACTGACGCTCATCCCACCTCGCGTGGCAGACGCAGGCTCAGCGCGGCCGTCAGGGCCACCGCCCCCAACTGCACCAGCAGCGTGACGATCAACGCGTCGCGCATGCCCGAACCGGGCACCAGGGACAGGAACAGGGAGCCGAGCGTCGCCACGCCGAGGGTGAGCGTCGCCTGCTGGGTCGTCGTCATCACCCCGCCGCCCACCCCGGCCCGCTCCGGCGGGACGTCCGACAGGATGATGCGGAAGATGACCGGCAGCTGGAGGCCCTGCCCGAAACCGGCGATCGCCATACCGGGCAGCAGGCCCGCCGTCCCCAGGTCCGGCCAGCCGCGCCACACCGTCAGCGCGAGCACCGCGACCCCCACCCCCTGGATCAGCCCGCCGGCCGTCACGACCCGGCTGCCGTGCCGCCGGACCAGCCGGGGGCCGGCCAGCGAGGCCACGAAGAAGGCCACCGCCATCGGGGTTATCGACAGCCCCGACTGGGCGGGGCCCAGCTCCAGGCCCTGCTGGAGCGCCACCGCGATGACGAACATGAAGCCGCCGAAGCCCACCGAGAACGGCACCACCAGCGCCAGCCCGCGCCGCAGCGACTCCAGGCGCAGCAGGCTCGGCGGCACCAGCGGGATCAGCCCGCGCCGGTCCGCCCGCCGCTCCACCCGGTAGAACGCCGCCGCCGCGAACGGGAACAGCGCCAGCGACACCAAGGTCCACAGCGGCCAGCCCGCCGCCCGCCCCTCGGTCAGCGGCGCCAGCAGCGTCAGCAGCGACACCGCGAGCAGCAGCGTGCCCGGTACGTCGACGGGCGCGGGCCGGTCCGCCCGCGTCTCCGGCACCGCGCGCGCCGCGAGCACCAGGCCGACCGCCGCGACGGGCACGTTGACCAGGAACACCGAGCGCCAGCCCGCGCTCTCGCCGAACACCGAGGACAGCGGCGCGGCGGCCACCAGCGCCCCGCCCAGGATCTGGCCCGCGACCATGGAGAGCCCGGCGGTCGCGCCGTACAGGCTCATCGCCCTCGCCCTGCGGTGCCCGGAGGTGGCCGCCTGGATGGTCGCCAGTACCTGCGGCAGCATCAGCGCCGCCGCCGCGCCCTGCGCCACCCGCGCCCCCACCAGGGACCAGGCGTTCGGGGCGAGCCCGCAGGCCAGCGAGGTGAGCCCGAAGGCCGCGATGCCGGTCAGGAACAGCCGCCGCCGGCCCGCCATGTCACCCAGCCGCCCGCCGAGCACCAGCAGCACGGCGTACGCGAGCCCGTAGCCCGCGACGACCAGCTCCAGCAGGGCGGGGCCCGCCGCCAGGTCGTGGTCGATGGTGGGCAGGGCCACGTTGACGATGAAGAAGTCGATCAGGGGAAGGGCCGCGCCCAGCAGCACCGTGAACAGGCCCAGGGAGCCCAGCACTGGGGCCGGATGGTCGTGCCGCGTCAGGGAGGGGGCCGGGGCGGCCGCCGTCGTCGTCCGTACAGAGGATTCACTCACGCCACCGACGATCGCCCGCCCCTCAGCCTGGTACCAGAGTGTCTTTATCCTGGTACAAGGACCACCTGGCACAGCGCCCGCCCCACCCGCACGCTGGAGGAATGACGACGATGGCGACGCAGGCCGCGCCCAAGGCCGCCCCCGGTGGCAGCGAGCCCGACATCCGGCGGCACGAGCTGGCGAACTTCCTGCGCAGCCGCCGCGAACGGATCACCCCGGAGCAGGTCGGCCTCGTCCGGGGCCGCCGCCGGCGCACCCCGGGGCTGCGCCGCGAGGAGGTCGCCCAGCTCTCCGCCGTCGGGGTCACCTGGTACACCTGGCTCGAACAGGCCCGCGACATCCAGGTCTCGCCCCAGGTCCTCGACGCGCTCGCCCGCGCCCTGCTCCTGGACCGCAGCGAGCGCAGCCACCTCTTCTCACTGGCCGGGGCCATCGACCCGGCGCCGGGCACCGAGTGCCCGCACATCACCCCGGCGCTGCGGACCATGCTGCGGCAGCTGGAGCCGATCCCCGCCTGCGTGCAGAACAGCCGGTACGACGTCCTCGCCCACAACCGCACCTACGGGCGGCTGCTCTGCGACATGGACGCGGTCGCGCCCGAGGACCGCAACGTCATGCTGCTCGCCCACACCAACGAGCAGTGGCGCGCCTCCGTCCTGGACACCGCCGAGGTGACCCGCTTCATCACCGCCAAGTTCCGCGCGGCGATGGCCGACCACCTCGCCGAGCCCGCCTGGAAGGAGCTGCTGGCCCGCCTGGAGGCGGCCTCGCCGGAGTTCCGCGAGAACTGGGCCCGGCACGAGGTCGTCGCGACCGGCGGCCGGTCCAAGGTCTTCCGCAACGCCTGGGTGGGGCTGCTGCGCGTGGAGACCACCGACCTCTGGCTCGGCCCGGCGCCCGGGCCCCGCCTGGTCACCTACGCCCCCCGCGACCAGGAGACCCGCGAGCGCCTGGAACGCCTGCTCGACCTGGTCCGGGCCGCGGAGGACTGAGCGCCGCCCCGGAGGACCGGGCGCCGGGCGCGACCGGCTCGGGAGCAGTCACCGGGGTACGGGACAATGGGGGTCATGACCACGCTCGCCCCCTCGCCCCCGCTGCTCCGCATCGGCCCGCACACCGTGCAGCCGCCGGTGGTCCTCGCGCCCATGGCAGGGATCACCAACGCCCCCTTCCGCACGCTGTGCCGGGAGTTCTCGGGCGGCAAGGGGCTGTTCGTCAGCGAGATGATCACCACGCGGGCCCTGGTCGAGCGCAACGAGAAGACCATGCAGCTCATCCACTTCGACGCGAGCGAGACCCCGCGCTCCATCCAGCTGTACGGAGTGGACCCGGAGACGGTCGGCAAGGCGGTCAGCATGATCGTCGACGAGAACCTCGCCGACCACATCGACCTCAACTTCGGCTGCCCGGTCCCCAAGGTCACCCGCAAGGGCGGCGGCTCGGCCCTCCCGTACAAGCGGCCGCTGCTGCGCGCCATCCTGCACGAGGCCGTCTCGCGGGCCGGGGACCTGCCGGTCACCATCAAGATGCGCAAGGGCATCGACGACGACCACCTCACCTACCTCGACGCCGGCCGGATCGCCGTGGAGGAGGGCGTGACGGCGGTCGCCCTGCACGGCAGGACGACCGCGCAGCACTACGGCGGCACCGCCGACTGGGACGCCATCGCCCGCCTCAAGGAGCACGTCCCGGAGATCCCGGTGCTCGGCAACGGCGACATCTGGTGCGCGGACGACGCCCTGCGGATGATGCGCGAGACCGGCTGCGACGGTGTGGTCGTGGGGCGCGGCTGCCTGGGCCGGCCGTGGCTCTTCGGCGACCTGGTCAGCGCGTTCGAGGGCACGGCGACGCGGCAGGCGCCCACGCTGCGCACCGTCGCCGGGGTGATGCTGCGCCACGCGACGCTGCTGGGGGAGTGGATCGGCGACGAGTCCCGCGGGGTGATCGACTTCCGCAAGCACGTCGCCTGGTACCTCAAGGGCTTCGCGGTCGGCTCGGAGATGCGCAAGAAGCTGGCGATCACCTCCTCGCTGGAGGAGCTGGGCGCCCAGCTCCAGGAGCTGGACCTGGACCAGCCGTGGCCGGACGGCGCCGACGGGCCGCGCGGGCGCACCTCGGGCAACAACCGGGTGGCGCTCCCGGACGGCTGGCTGAAGGACCCGTACGACTGCGCGGGCGTGGGCGCCGACGCGGAGCTGGACACCTCCGGCGGCTGACCGACCCGCCCGTACGGGCAGGCACTGGGTGCCTGTCCGTACGCCTCGCTCATTTGAGCGCTTAAGAGGCCGTCAATCGCGCCTCTGGCCCCGGATTCGATGCTCTGTGCACGCGTACGCACGTCAATCGTCACCGTGTGTGTCGGCAGTGCGTACGGCGCGTCAACTTACGGGTGTCCGGATGGTGACATCTGAGCGGCCTCTCGGGAGTGATTCTCGCCACCTTGAGGCGACCTCCGCTCACATGAGCGCGAAATCGAGCGCTGCACTTCTCAAAGGGTGGCACTGGGTGCCAATGCCCCGTACTTTGATCGATCGACGCTTCGACTACTTTCAGCCACCGAAACGCGGTTCCCGGTGGACTCCCCGTCATTCTGTGTACGACTCCTGAACACGAGCCTCGGCAGGCGTGAAACGCCGTTCACTTTCGATCTGCTGGCGGACGGGTGGTCGCGGCCGTACGACGCGCAAGTGGACGTACCCACGCACCTTCGATCTGGGTATGTTCCTCGCCGTCAGGGCAGCCACCGCGTCTTCGAGGAGTCGAGACCGTGTCGGAAAACAAAGATGTGCAGAAGTTCGTCTACGACTTCACCGAAGGCAACAAGGATCTGAAGGACCTGCTCGGCGGGAAGGGGGCCAACCTCGCCGAGATGACCAACCTCGGTCTTCCCGTGCCTCCCGGCTTCACGATCACCACCGAGGCCTGCAAGGTCTACCTGGAGAGCGGTGCCGAACCGGCGGCGCTCCGCGACGAGGTGAGTGCGCACCTCGACGCGCTGGAGGCCCGCATGGGCAAGAAGCTCGGCCAGGCCGACGACCCGCTGCTGGTCTCCGTCCGCTCCGGCGCCAAGTTCTCCATGCCCGGCATGATGGACACGGTCCTCAACATCGGGCTCTCCGACGCCTCGGTCGTGGGCCTCGCCCAGCAGGCCGGTGACGAGCGCTTCGCCTGGGACTCCTACCGTCGGCTCATCCAGATGTTCGGCAAGACCGTGCTCGGGGTGGACGGCGACCTCTTCGAGGAGGCGCTGGAGGAGGCCAAGGCGGCCAAGGGCGTCACGGTGGACGTGGACCTGGACGCGGCCGACCTGAAGAAGCTGGTCAAGCAGTTCAAGAAGATCGTCGCCCGCGACGCCGGCCGCGACTTCCCGCAGGACGCCCGCGAGCAGATGGACCTCGCCATAAAGGCGGTCTTCGACTCGTGGAACACGGACCGGGCCAAGCTCTACCGCCGCCAGGAGCGCATCCCCGGCGACCTCGGCACCGCCGTCAACGTCTGCTCCATGGTCTTCGGCAACCTCGGCCCCGACTCCGGCACCGGCGTCGCCTTCACCCGTGACCCGGCCAGCGGCCACCAGGGCGTGTACGGCGACTACCTCCAGAACGCGCAGGGCGAGGACGTCGTCGCGGGCATCCGCAACACCGTGCCGCTCGCCGACCTGGAGGCGATCGACAAGAACTCGTACGACCAGCTGCTCAAGATCATGGAGACGCTGGAGACCCACTACAAGGACCTCTGCGACATCGAGTTCACCATCGAGCGCGGTCACCTGTGGATGCTCCAGACCCGCGTCGGCAAGCGCACCGCCGGTGCCGCCTTCCGCATCGCGACCCAGCTGGTGGACCAGGGCCTGATCGACGAGGCCGAAGCGCTCCAGCGGGTCAACGGCGCCCAGCTCGCCCAGCTGATGTTCCCGCGCTTCGACGACACCGCGAAGACCCGGCGGCTCGGCCGGGGCATCGCCGCCTCGCCCGGCGCGGCGGTCGGCAAGGCGGTCTTCGACTCCTACACCGCCGTCAAGTGGTCCCGGTCCGGCGAGAAGGTCATCCTCATCCGCCGCGAGACCAACCCGGACGACCTGGACGGCATGATCGCCGCCGAGGGCATCCTCACCTCGCGCGGCGGCAAGACCTCGCACGCCGCCGTCGTGGCGCGCGGCATGGGCAAGACCTGTGTCTGCGGTGCCGAGGAGATCGAGGTGGACACCAAGCGCCGGCGGCTCACGGTCGGCGACATCGTCGTGGAGGAGGGCGACCTCGTCTCCGTGGACGGCTCCACCGGCAAGGTGTACCTGGGCGAGGTCCCCGTGGTGCCGTCGCCGGTCGTCGAGTACTTCGAGGGCCGGATGCACGCGGGCGCCGACGACGCCGACGAGCTGGTCGCCGCCGTGCACCGGATCATGGCGTACGCGGACCGGGTGCGCCGGCTGCGGGTACGGGCCAACGCGGACAGCGCGGAGGACGCCCTGCGGGCCCGCCGCTTCGGCGCCCAGGGCATCGGGCTGTGCCGCACCGAGCACATGTTCCTCGGCGAGCGCCGCGAGATGGTCGAGAAGCTGATCCTGGCCGACACCGACAAGGAGCGCGAGGCCGCCCTGGAGCAGCTGCTCCCGCTCCAGAAGGCCGACTTCATCGAGCTGTTCGAGGCGATGGACGGGCTGCCGGTCACCGTGCGGCTGCTGGACCCGCCGCTGCACGAGTTCCTGCCCGACATCACCGAGCTGTCGGTCCGGGTGGCGCTCGCCGAGTCCCGCAAGGACGCCAACGAGAACGACCTGCGCCTCCTCCAGGCGGTGCACAAGCTGCACGAGCAGAACCCGATGCTGGGGCTGCGCGGGGTCCGGCTCGGGCTGGTCATCCCCGGCCTGTTCGCCATGCAGGTGCGGGCCATCGCCGAGGCGGCCGCCGCGCGCAAGAACGCCAAGGGCGACCCGCGCGCCGAAATCATGATCCCGCTCGTCGGCACGGTCCAGGAGCTGGAGATCGTCCGCGAGGAGGCGGACCGGGTCATCGCCGAGGTGCAGGCCGCCACCGGCACCGACCTCAAGCTGAAGATCGGCACCATGATCGAGCTGCCGCGCGCCGCGCTGACGGCCGGGCAGATCGCCGAGGCGGCGGAGTTCTTCTCCTTCGGCACCAACGACCTCACCCAGACGGTCTGGGGCTTCTCCCGCGACGACGTGGAGGCCTCCTTCTTCACCGCCTACCTGGAGAAGGGCATCTTCGGGGTGTCGCCGTTCGAGACGATCGACAAGGACGGCGTCGGCTCGCTGGTCAAGAACGCCGTCGCGGCCGGCCGGGCCACCCGCCCGGACCTGAAGCTCGGCATCTGCGGGGAGCACGGCGGCGACCCGGAGTCGGTGCACTTCTTCCACGAGGCGGGTCTCGACTACGTCTCCTGCTCGCCGTTCCGCATTCCGGTGGCGCGTCTGGAAGCGGGCCGGGCGGCGGCCGGGCCGCGGGCCAGCGACAGCCGCTGAGGCGGCACACCCACCGATTCCGCGCGGCCGGCCGACCCACCCTCACCGGGCCGGCCGTGCGGAATTCCGGCGGCGGCGGCACCCTGTGCGGGGGTGCCGCCGCCTTCTCGTACCGGCGGGCCCCGCCGCAGCGGGTTGTCATGTCCCTGGAAATCGGGTGACGGGCGCCCATTGCTTCGTTTAATGCGCAAAGAAGTCGAGCTGAACGGACCGGGGTGCGGCCCGTCGATCCCCATCGACGGGCCGCACCCGGCTTACCCCCATCGAGTGCGGAGCCGCACCTTTGCCAACCGCCGCCGAACGAGCAAAACCCCCCACGGCCTTCGCTCGCTCTTCCGGTGGCTCCGGAATCGCACCCGACGGCGTACAGCTTTTCGTCCGGTGGCGGTCCGGGGCGAGGCGTTTCACCTCTGGCCGAAACCCCGTGGTGACGTGCTGTTACGATTCGCATACTCTTGCGAGGGGGTAATTGCAGGTGCAAGGGGTGGGAGTTCGGTGCTGCGTATCCATGTTTCCGGATGGGACCTTTCGCGCGTGCGGATGGCTTCCGGCCCGGACGCGCTGTGGGAGACCATTCTCAGCTTTCACCGGCTGAGGGACCGGAGGGCTTCCGCGGTCTTCGGGGAATGGCGCGCGGAAACCCGCCCGAAGTTGAGCGGTGAAGTACGTCTGCTGTCCGCGATCGTTCCGCAGCGCGGATATTTCCCCGACTTCCTGACGCCTTCTCAGGAAAACTCCGAACCGCTCGGACTCGACGCCGGAATGGAAGCCGTGCGCGCCACTTCGCCCGAGCGGGTGCGCGCCGAGCTCGCGGTTCTCGACGCCCAGCGCGCGCCCGGCGGCCGGCAGCCCGCGCGCCGCGCCCGCCTGGACGCGCTC
>NZ_JAKRGC010000301.1 GCF_022347745.1 Streptomyces sp. OfavH-34-F | reverse complement strand
TACCAAACCGCCAGGTCAGAGCTTCGATCACGTCAACGTGCCGGACAGAGCGAGGACGCTAGACTTCCCGCATCACAGCGGCATGGGCCCTGTAGGGATCACGCATCTGATGCAATTCCCCGGGGTTCCAGAGCAGCGGTTCGCGCCTGTCCAGGATTCCGTGGGTGACCGCGTTGATCGCGGCGCCGGTCAGCAGGGCGCTGGCGGGGACGCGGTACCCGACGGTGCGGGTGACGGCGAGGGTGGAAGCGAGCTGCACGGCCGAGTAGGACGCGACGTGTCGGCTCACCGAGCGGCGGCCGTAGGCGCTGGCGGTGCAGGTACGGCCTTCCTTGCCGTGGCGCCAGGGGTTCTCTTCCACCGGGGAGCCGTCGTTCTTGTAGACCAGGTGGGAGCCGTGCATCCCCTTGGTCATCGCGTCGTGCGAGCTCTGCACGAACTGGTCCCCCAGTGCGTGGACTCCGTCGAAGACGGCGGTCAGGGCGGCGACCAGGGCGAGGCCCTCGATGGCGCGGAGGCGATCGGTCATGCTGGTGTGCTCCTCATCTCGGATTCGGGGTGGGGTGCGGGGCGGCCGGCCTCTTGCCGATGCTGCGGTCGCCCCGTGGTGCCTTCGCCCCCGGCCGGTCTCCGGCCGGGGGCGGTGGTGCTCAGAACGGCGGCTCGTTCCAGGCCGGGATGGGCAGGAGCCGGATGCGCAGCTCCCGCCGGTCGGACCAGCAGCCGCACGCCTCCATCTCCGGGAAGGCTCCGCCGACCCACCAGCCGCCCTCGCCCCGGCAGTCGGGGCAGGAGCGGCGGGGCTGGGGTCGCAGCTCGATGCGGTGCCGGTCGGCGTAGAGCTTGAGGTGGCGGGCCTTGAGCGCGGCGGCGGCCGTCGCCGCAGCGAGCGGGACGACGGCGGCCAGCAGCAGGGCGCCGCGCAGGTGGCGGGTGCTCACCGCAGCGGGATGGCGCGGCAGGTGGCGGCGTGGTTGTTGGCGTCCGGCCGGATGCGGAACAGGTAGTCCTCCTCGGGCCGGTCGGAGGAGTCGCCGCAGCCGTGGCAGTGCCAGCGGTTCTTCTCCGAGTGCTTGCCGGGGCCGGTGACGTCCACGTACGAGCCGCCGACCGTGATGAACCTGATCAGCAGGTTCCTGGGGCGGTCCGGCTCGGTGAAGGCGGCGAGGGTGGCGGTGCTCATGGGCTGGTGTCCTCTCGGATCAGGCGGCCAGCAGGTGCTTGGCCGGGGGAGCGATGTAGGAGGCGGGGTCGGCGGGCGTGCCGTCGAAGCACTCCAGGCAGGACCCCAAGGTCCGCAAGGGAAGGCAGTGGAAATAGCGCCGGCCACAAGGGCCGGGACACGTCTGGCGAGCAGCCATCGCCTTGTCGAGCGCCGCTTCCTTCGCGAGCGTCATCGCGAACTTCGGCTTCGCCAGGTCGATCCGGTACAGCCACGCCCACCGCTTCCCGCCGCGGCATTCGATCCGGGCGACGGGCTCGTGGCCACCGGGGCGCAGCCCCATCTCCCGCAGCTGGCGGCGGGTTGCGAGGTTCTCGCGCCCGGCCTGCTTCCACCGGAAGACCGGTAAGGAGCCGTCGCCGGGGTCGTACGGGTCGACGTCGACCAGGTCCTGGTCCTGGTCGGCCATCACCTGCTCCAGGTACCGGGAAGCCGGCGCTGGGGCGCGGGGTAGCGGGGGCCGGGGATGGTGGGGCGGGGGCGGCCGATCCTGCGGCGGGGCCGGGGGATGAGCACGATGAACCCTCCATGTCGTCGGTGGCGTGGACGTTCAAGCGCCCGCCGCCCCTGGTGACGGGGCGGCGGGCGCGGGTGGAGCTCAGGCCGGTCGGCCTGTCCGGTCACCGGCAGCCGGCCGCCCGGGTGCGGACGGCGGCGGCCGGTGGCCAGGCGGAGCGACCGGATCAGCGGCCCAGCTGGCGGACGTTGTCCGGGGCGGGGCCGTCAGGCTGGGCCGGGATGTGGATCTGCGGCTGGACCGTGATCTGCGGGGCGGCGGTGTGCACGGTGGAGAAGACCCGCGGGCGCAGGTTCAGTCCGCGCAGGGCGAAGGCTGAGGCGAACGTCCAGGCGAGGACGGCGATGGCGGTGGCGACGGTGCGCGAGGTGTCCGGGGTCGTCGTCCAGACCATCGCGACTCCCGCGCACCCCCATGCCAGCCACGTCAGCCGGATCCCGTTGCTGCGGGTGATGAACCCGGCGATCAGGGAGAACAGGCCGGTGACCTGCCACAGGGTGTAGACGGTGGAGGCGCTGATCGGCAGGCCGGCGGAGTGGGCGGCGATGTAGGAGCGGATCGGGTTGTCGATCGTGGCCCACACGCCGGTGGAGGTGTTGTCGCCGACCTGGACGTTCGGCACGGCGGTAAGGATGCGGTGCGCGGCGTCCAGCAGGACGTCGACGGCGCCGTTGAAGAGCAGGACGACGAACGAGAACACGGCGATGGCGGCGACGGCCTTGATCCAGTTGGCCATGCCGTGCCATCCGGCGTCGGGTGCGCGCCGGACGTCCTCCCACAGCTCGTGGAGGATGCCGTCCTCTTCCCATGCCTCCTTCCACCAGGTGCGGGCTTCGGCGAGGCGGGAGTCCTTCTTCGTCGACGTCGCCTTCGTGCGGTCGTTGTCGGCGGCCGGGGTCGGGTCGTTGGGTGCCAAGGTGATGCTGCTCCTTGTCGAGACGGTGGTGGTGCGGGCCGGACGGCCTGTCCCGTCCCCGACGCCCGGAGCGGGCGGGGCGGGGGCGAGGCAGGCAGCCCGGCTCATCCGTGGAACTTGTTGCGCCGGAAGACCGCCTTGCGGATGTTGACCGTGGTGCCGCCCCCGCCGCTGCCGCGCGAGGCTCCGCGTACGGCGAGCGCGAGGAAGATCAGCACGAACAGGCCGGCCACGCTCATCACGGCCTGGCCGGTCGCGGTGAGGATGGCGGGCAGCTGCGCGAGGGTCGGAGCGGCAGCACCGACACCGACCCCGGCGAGCGCGATGCCGCCACCGGTCGACAGGGCGATGGCGCTGTACTTCCACACGAACGCCGGCACCGCTCGCTGCGGCGCGGCCGGAGCGGCGGGCGGAAGCAGGTGCGTCGGCGCCGGGGCCATGACCTGCGGGTAGGCGGGGACCGGGGTGAGAGCCGCCTGCTGGTACTGCGCGCGGAGGTACTGGAGGGCTTCCTCCCTGCGGACCAGGTCGTAGACCCGGGCCATGTACGCCTCATCGGTGGGGAGTCCGACGGCGGCGTGGGCGGGCGCGGCGGGAAGGTCGCCCGGCCGGGCGCCGGGGCGGGCCTCGGGGAACAGGGCCCAGATCTGCTCCAGCCCTTCGACCGGGAGGCCGGCGGTGGGCAGGCCGGGGTTGGGCGCGGGGTGCTCGGTGCGCTGGTAGTCGGTGAGGGTGAGGTCGCGGGGTTCCACGGGGTGCTCCTTGACGGGGGAGAGGGTGGTGGGGAACGCGAAGGACCCGCCCGGCCGGGATGGCTGGGCGGGTCCTGGGTGGCCCGGGTCGGGCCGTGGGGTGGGGCGGTGGGGATCAGCCGAGGCTGTAGAAGGCGAGGAACGCCGCGAGGAGACCGAGGCCGACCTTCACCCACCACGGTCCGAACTCGAACGCGCCCCAGACTGCCGCGAGGGCGGCGGCGCGCAGGCCCCAGCGGGCGAAGAACCCCAGCGGCTGGTGCTGCTGGAGCTCCTGGATCCGGGCGGTGCGCCGGTCCATCTCCGACTGGAGGTGCGCGCGGGTGACGGTGTCGGCCTCGGATGTGTTCTTGAAGGTCTCGCTGTAGGAGTGCCGTTCGGCCTCCAAGCGCTCGATCTCCTCATCCGCTGTCTCCATGGTCACTCCTTGGTGTGCGAAGCGGCGGCGGCCGCGAGACCCATCGCGCCCAAGTCGCGCGCGGTGAAGCCGAGTTCGTCGGCCAGCCTCATCTTTACCACCTCCAGGTCGTCAGTCGAGACCCGGATTTCGCGTGCCTTGGAGCCGTCGGAGGGGCCGACGATGTCCAGCTGGTGGAGGTAGTCCATCAGCCTCTCCGCCAGGGCGAAGCCGATGCGCAGCTTGCGCTGGAGCATCGACGTCGACCCGAACTGGGTGGACACGACCAGTTCGACGGCCTCGAGGACCAGGGCTCCGTCCAGGCCCTCGGGCAGCGCCGTCCCGGCCGGTTCGACGGGGGCGGTGCTGGGCTGCTGCGCGGCGGCCTCGCGGGCGATGTACCGGGCGTACTGCCCGGAGTCGTCCTTGATGGCCTTGCCTTCCTCCGCCCACTTGCTGAGCCAGCCCCCGACCGTGCGCGGCGCCGGGGTGGCGTCGCCCAGGAGCTGCTGGAGCGCCTCGTGCAGGAGCTTGGGCGTGTAGCCGGTTTCGCCGGCGGCGACCAGGAGCTCCCAGCCCTTCTCGCGCGGGTCGACCGGGCGGGTCGGGCGGGGGAGCGGGGCCGCTGCCGGAGCGGCAGCCGGAGCCGGTCCTGCGGGAACCGCGACCGGCCCGGCGGTCGGGTCGAGGCTGGCGTTGACGGCGGCGAACAGCTCCGCCGCGCCGCCGAAGCCCTCGAATCCCTGCGGCACCGAGGCGGCCGGGGCCGCCGGGGTGGTGCCGGCCGATCCGGCCGGGGCCGGGGCGGAGGCAAGCAGGGTGGAGGCGTCGATGATCTCTCCGGCGTTGTCGATCGCGTGCTGCGCGGACTCGGTGAGCTGCTGGCCCTTGTAGAGGTCCGGCAGCGTGCGCGCCCACCGCTGCGGGTAGAACGCGCCGCTCTCCACCGACGCGGAGAGCTGGTCCAGCTTGGGCCGCCGTGCGGCGGTCGCGGCGCAGATCTTGTCGGTGAGCTCGTCGACCAGGCGCCACACCTTCATCGCGGTGGGCTTCTTCGGCCCGAGGCGGGTGTGCATCGTCCACCCGGCGCCCGCGACGGGCGCGTCCTTCGGGTCGATCTTGATGTAGCCGGGGAAGAGGTACGCGAGCTCTTCGGCGTCGGAGACGGTCATGCCAACGCGCCACTTCGCCTGGATCTTCATGGTGGCGGTGACGACGTCCTGCGTGGCGCGCAGGCCGCAGACGAGGTTGCGCACGCGCATCGCGCGACCCTCTTCGGCGACCTTGTCGAGCATCTCCTTGACGTCGAAGGGGAGGGAGGCGGTCTCGTCGGTGATGATGACGATGCCGGGGATCTCGTGGGAGATCGGCAGCTTGTTGTCGGTCTTCTTCTCCCGCATCAGCTGCTGGTATCCGGCCTTGCGGGCGGCGATGATCTCCCCGGCCATCTTGAGCATGAGCCGGGCTTCGTCCTCGGTGTGCGCGATCCAGTCGACGACCGGCGCGGAGGCGAGGCCCTCGGTGGCCCACGGGGTGATCCACGGGAGGGCGACGCCACCACCGGTGATGTCGATGGCCCAGATCAGCGCGTCGGGCATCCGGGCGAGCTGGCCGGTGACGACGCGCAGCGTGTTCGTCTTGCCCGCGTCCGTCTCACCGATGAGGATGCCGCAGTCGTTGCAGAGACTGCCGAGCGCCTCCTGGCCGTTGCGGTGGAGGCCGAAGGGGAACCGCTCGGTCAGCGTCAGCTCGGAGAAGTCCTCCGGGTAGGGGATGTCCTCGCTGATGACGTCCTTGAGGGTGACCTCGATCAGGATCGTTCCGCGGTTGGCGCCGGGGAAGATCTCGACGCCGCAGCCGTCGGCGAGGCGCAGGTCGGCGGCGAACTTCGGGCCGTAGCCGTTGAGGTCGTCGACGTTCATGCCGCCGGAGGGCAGGTCGATCTCGATGGTGTAGCCGACCTTCCCGGGCCAGTGCTGCACGTCCTTGCCGACACAGTTCTCCACCCGGGCGACGCGCTTCATGCGGTCTTCCCAGTCACGCAGGATGCCGACCGACTCGCGGCGCAGCTTGAGCAGGCGCTTGCGCTCGGAGCGGGTGGACTCCGAGCGGGTCGCGCTCGCGTTCGCGGCGATGCCGACGGCGGCCAGGCCCAGGCCGGTTGCCCAGCCGGTGGAGGTCAGGGGCGCGGTCGCCAGCGCCCAGGACGCCCACCCGGCCGCGGTGAGCCAGGACAGGGCGCGGGTGGTGAGGGTGCCGGCCGTGGTGCCCTCGCGCAGGTCGTGGACGGCTCCGGCGGCGGCCGCGCCGCCCAGGGTGACGGCGGCGGCCTGCCAGGGCAGTCCGGTGATCGGGGCGAGCATCACCATCGAGGCGGCGGTCTCGCTGGCGTATCCGAGGAAGGTGGTGTGGCCGCTGGGCAGCGACCAGTCCCAGTGACGCATCGACATGGGGAGGTTCTCCGTCCTGGTCAGGAAGGCGGGGGCGGGGGCAGCAACAAGGTGGATAGGCAGCAAGGGAGCCGGTGGCCGGCCCCGGGTTCGGGGTCGGCCACCGGCTCCTGGTGGTGCGGGTCGTGCTGGGGATCGAAGGGTCAGCGGGGGGTGTTCCACATGGACTCGGCAGCCGGGCCCTTGCGGGGGTTGGTGTTGTGGCTGATCTCCAGGCGGTGGTCCTCGAGGAACAGCTTCGCGGCCATGTCGGCGTCGTCCGCCGCCGCCCGGATCATCTGGACCAGGGTGCCGAGCTCGTCGGTGACGCGGTCGTCAACCGGGTACAGGTCGCGGGTGCGCTGGTGCAGGGCCTCGATCGCGTCGGCCAGGGCGTTGAGCCCGTAGCCGATGCCCTGGTAC
Organism: Streptomyces sp. OfavH-34-F; assembly: GCF_022347745.1. Lineage (GTDB taxonomy): Bacteria > Actinomycetota > Actinomycetes > Streptomycetales > Streptomycetaceae > Streptomyces. Next base: position 1,260 of record NZ_JAKRGC010000301.1, on the reverse strand, counting down.
TCGGAGCCGACCTGGAGCATGTGGACCGGGTCGAAGGTCCGGTAGAGCACGGCCATCAGGACGCACCCGGACTCGATCCGGCCGGGCTGGAACATCGCGGCCTCGGACGCGGACGACCCGTTCGGGGTGACGTTCCACATCCACTCGTTCGTCCTCGGAGCGACGATCCGCTCGATGTCGAAGGCGTGGGCGAACCGGAAGAGGGCGACCATGTTCTCCGCGCGGGAGGCGGCATTGACCATCCGCTGGTACGCCTCGGTGAGCTTGGCGATGGCCCGCTTGCTGCACGGGTACTTCTGGTCGGAGTTGACGGCCATCTGCTGCACAGCCATCGCCGCGGCGCGGATGCCGTTGGGCAGGCCCGCGTACTCGGCAGCGACCTCCATCATGCTGGTCGGGCTGTAGCCGGTGTACGCGGAGTGCGTCGCCCGCATGGCGAGGGCGAACTTGGAGTTGTTGCCGTCCAGCACGGTGGTGCCTGCGGCGAGCGAGGGTCCGGTCATGGGGTCGGTGTCCTTCCGGGGGTCGTTGACGGTGAGGTTGAGCTGGTCCGCCTTGGCTTCCTTGTCGTGGCGGGCCTTGGAGCGGCGGAAGAAGAACCGCCAGATCCGTCCGGCGGTCCGGACGGGGAAGGCGAACCCGGCGAGCGGGTCGCGGTGCTTGGTGAGCAGGCGCCAGGTGCCCCACAGGATTCCGAGGGGCAGCGTGAGGAGCCCTCCGAGTCCGGCAAGGAATCCGGCTCCGGCGCAGCGGGCCCAGTGCCCGAGCTTGCGGGCGGCGATCCGGCGCATCCGGTACAGGCGGCCCGATGCCGAACCGGTCTTCTTGCCGGAGCCGCTGGAGCCGCCGGACGTGCCGCCCTTGCTCTTCTTGGAGCGGCGCAGCTTGTCCGCCCAGCCGCGCATCTTCTGCATCGCGCGCCCGAGGCGGGACTTCGCCGGGGTGGTGCCCTTGCCGCTGGAGCCGGTGCCCGAGCCGGAGCCGCTGGAGCCGCCGGAGGAACCGGCGCTCCCGGAGCCGCCGGTGCCCGAGCCGCCGCCGTTCTTGCGGCGCATCTTGTTGCCCCAGCCCTTGAGGGTCTGCCACGCCTTGCCGGTGCGGGACTGCTGACCGGCGCCGGCCTTCCCGCCGCCGCTGCTCCCGCCGGGGCCGTTCTTGCCGCCGGTGCCCTTGGGGGTGTTGGCGCCGGGGCTGGTGGCTCCGCCGCCCAGGCCGCCCTTGCCGCGGCCGCCGCCCAGGCCGCCCTTGCCGCGGCCGCCG
>NZ_JAKRGC010000300.1 GCF_022347745.1 Streptomyces sp. OfavH-34-F | reverse complement strand
CTGCCCGCGTCGTTCGCGGAGGCGGAGGTCCCCGGCGCACCGCCGGTCGCCGTGCGCAGCGCCGGTCCCCTCGTGCCGGACCCGGCCCTGCGCCGGGTGCTGGACGAGCGGGTGAGCGACGCCCGCAGGCGCTGGGCCGAGCACGGCGACGACGGGATCGCGGCCGGACTCACCGCCGCCGACCACCACGGCCACGCCCACACCCATCCGCCGGGCGAGGGCCACGACCACGGCCACTGCCACGGCCACGGCCACACGCACGGCCACCAGCACGGCCCCGCGACCGCGCACCGCCATCACCACCACCCGTCCGCCGCTGGAGCGGACCGAGGCATCAGGAGCATCGCATGACGTTCCGTCAGCAGTACCTGTACGGGGACGACCCCGTCGAACTCAACGCGGGCCGCCGCACGGTCAGGGTCACCGTCAGCAACACCGGTGACCGGGCCGTGCAGGTCGGCTCCCACTACCACTTCTTCGAGGTGAACTCGGCGCTCTCCTTCGACCGCGAGGCCACCCTCGGCATGCACCTCAACATCGCCGCCGGCACCTCCGTACGGTTCGAGCCCGGCGGAACGCGCGAGGTCGAGCTGTGCGCGTACGCCGGAACCGGCCGGCTCACCGGCTTCAGCGGTCTCCTCAACGGCAGCCTCTCCTCCCACCCCGCCCGCGTCGAGGCCGTCCGCAGGGCCATCGAACGCGGCTTCCAGGGCGCACAGCGGGCGGCCGCCGCCTCCGGCTCCAAGAGTTCCAAGAACTCCAAGGGCGCCCAGGACAGCAAGGGCAGCAAGGAGTCCAAGGGGGACTCCAAGGGTGCCAAGGCCGCCAAGGACAAGAAGAAGGGTTCGCGCTGATGCCCATCCTGCCCCGCAAGCAGTACACCGACATGTTCGGTCCGACCGTCGGCGACCGCTTCCACCTCGCCGACACCAACCTCGTCGTCGAGGTCGAGAAGGACTACAGCGAGGGCCTGTACGGCGACGAGGTCGTCTACGGCGGCGGCAAGACCATGCGCGACGGCATGGCGTCCGACCCGCAGGCCACCGCCGCCCAGGGCGCGCTGGACACCGTCATCACCAACGTGGTCGTCATCGACCCGATGGTCGGCGTCGTCAAGTGTGACATCGGCATCAAGGACGGCTTCATCGTCGGCATCGGCAAGTCCGGCAACCCGCAGACCCAGAACAACGTGGACCCGGACCTCGTCATCGGACCCGGCACCGAGGCCATCGCGGGCGAGCACCTGATCGCCACCGCGGGCGCCATCGACAGCCACGTCCACCTGATCGCCCCGCAACAGGCCGAACAGGCGCTGACCAACGGCATCACCACCCTCATCGGCGGCGGCACCGGCCCCACCGACGGCTCCAACGGCACCACCTGCACCCCCGGCCCGCACAACATCGGCCTGCTCCTCCAGGCGGCCGAGGCCCTGCCGGTCAACCTCGGCATCATGGCCAAGGGCAACGGCAGCCTCCCCGGCGCCCTGGAGGAGCAGATCACCGGCGGCGCCTGCGCGCTCAAGGTCCACGAGGACTGGGGCTCCACCCCGGCCGTCATCGACAACGCGCTGACCGTCGCCGACGCCCACGACGTCCAGGTCGCCATCCACACCGACAGCCTCAACGAGGGCGGGTTCTTCGAGGACACCCGCTCCGCCATCGACGGCCGCGCCATCCACACCTTCCACAGCGAGGGCGCGGGCGGCGGGCACGCCCCGGACATCCTCCGGGTCACCGGCGAACCGAACGTGCTGCCCTCGTCGACCAACCCGACGCTCCCGTACACCAAGAACTCGGTGGACGAACTCCTCGACATGGTGATGGTCTGCCACCACCTGAGCCGCGACATCCCCGAGGACGTCTCCTTCGCCGACAGCCGGGTCCGCGCCGAGACGATCGCCGCCGAATCGGTGCTGCACGACCTCGGCGTGATCAGCATGTTCTCCTCCGACTCCCAGGCCATGGGCCGCATCGGCGAGTCCGTGACCCGCGCCTTCCAGACCGCGCACCACTGCAAGGACAAGCTCGGGGTGCTGGAGGGCGACTCGGAGCGCAACGACAACCAGCGGGTGCTGCGCTACCTCGCCAAGCTCACCATCAACCCGGCCATCGCCTCCGGGATCTCCGACTACGTGGGCTCGATCGAGAAGGGCAAGCTCGCCGACATCGTGCTCTGGCCCATCCACTCCTTCGGCGCCAAGCCGAAAATGGTCATCAAGGGCGGCCTGGTCTCCTGGGCGCAGATGGGCGACCCCAACGCCTCGCTGCCCACCCCGCAGCCGGTCACCTACCGGCCGATGTTCGGGCAGTACGGCAAGGCGCTCCAGGCCACCCACGCCACGTTCATGTCCCAGGCCGGCATCGCCGCGGGCGTCCCGGAGCGGCTGGGCCTGAACCGCAAGGTCCTGCCCGTGCGCCGCACCCGCACGATCGGCAAGCACAACATGGTCCGCAACGACGTGCTGCCCGACATCCAGGTCGACCCGGAGACGTTCAAGGTCACGCTCAACGGCAAGGTCGCCACCATCGACCCGGCCGAGAAGCTGCCCCTGAACCACCTCTACTTCCTGGTCTAGCGCCGATGTACCGCAAGGAGGGCGACATCACGGGCGACCCCGGCCCCGCGGCGGCCACGGCCGCCCCGGCCGGCGTGGGGCTCGGCCCGCTGCTGGTCAGCCTCCAGCTGACCGACTCGGCGTTCCCCAGCGGGTTCTACACCCTCTCGCACAGCCTGGAGGGCTTCGCCCAGGCCGGCGCCGTGGACGCGGAGAGCCTGCCGGCGCTGCTGGAAGACCTGCTGCTGCACGGCGTCGGCCCCGCCGACGCCACCGCGCTCGCCCTCGCCCACCGGGCGACCGCGGCGGGCGACCCCGAGGCCGTGGTCCGGATCGACGAGCACCTGTTCGCCACCAAACTGGGCCGCGAGATGCGCCAGGCCGCCACCCGGACCGGCCGCCAGCTCCTGGACCTGGGCCACGAGGTCTTCGGCCGCCCGGAGATCGGCGACTACTACGACCGGGTCGTGCGCCGCGAGGCCCCCGGCACCCAGGCCGTGGCCGCCGGCGTCGTCTACGCGGCGACCGGCGTCCCGGTCCGGCAGGCCGTCGCCGCCGACCTGTTCGCGTTCTGCGTCAGCTACGCGGGCGCCGCGCTGCGGCTGCGGCTGACCGATCACCGCAGGGCGCAGACGCTGCTCCGGGGCGCGGCACCGGTCATCGAGGCCACCGTCGAGGCGGCGCTGTGCCGGGAGCTGGACGACGTCGGCGCCACGGTCTTCGCCTCGGACGTCATGTCGGGCCGTCACGAACGCGCCGAGGCCCGGCTCTTCGCCAGCTGACTTCCCACGCCCCCCACTCCCTTCGCACACCGAGGAGCACCATGGACGACAACGTACTGCGGGTCGGCATCGGCGGACCCGTCGGTTCCGGCAAGACCGCGCTCATCGAGGCGCTGGTGCCGGTGCTGATCGCGCGCGGCCACCGCCCCGCCGTCATCACCAACGACATCTACACCCAGGAGGACGCCCAGCACGTGCGCCGCACGCTGGAGGGCGTCCTGGAACCCGAGCGCGTCGTCGGCGTCGAGACGGGCGCCTGCCCGCACACCGCCGTACGCGACGACCCGACGATGAACCTCGCGGCCGGCGCCGAGATGCTGGAGCGCTTCCCGGACACCGACACCCTGCTGTACGAGTCCGGCGGCGACAACCTCACCCTCACGTTCAGCCCCGCCCTGGTCGACCTCTTCCTCTTCGTGCTCGACACGGCGGAGGGCGAGAAGATGCCCCGCAAGCGCGGCCCCGGCATCACCGACTCGGACCTCCTCGTCATCAACAAGATCGACATCGCGCAGTACGTGCGCACCGACATCGGGATCATGGAGTCCGACGCCCACCGGGTCCGGGGCGACCGCCCCGTCGTCCTCACCGACTGCCTCACCGGCACCGGCATCGACGAGATCGCCGGCTACCTCGCCTCACGCCGCAAGGTGCTGATCTGACATGACGTCCGCCCCGCAGCGGCCGCAGGCCGACCGGCTCACCGAGGAGTACTACACCGCCGTGCGCGTCCCCCCGGACGTGGCGGCCCTGGCCTCCGTCCCGGACACGCTGGCCCCCGGCTCACCGGCCAAGGTCGGCATCCTCGACCTCGCCTTCGCACTGCGGGGCGGGCGCACCGAACTCGTCGGGCGCTACCAGAAGACACCGCTGCAGATCATGCGGCCGCTGTGGATCGACCCCGCGCTGCCCGGCATGGCCTACGTCTACCTGATGGCGACCGGCGGCGGCATCGCCCAGGCCGACCGCTACCGGATGGACTTCCGCTGCGGCCCGGACACCGAGGTCCACCTCACCACCCAGGCCGCCACCAAGATCTTCCGCATGGAGCACGACTACGCGACCCAGCGCGTGCACCTCACGGCGGACGCCGGCGCCTACGTCGAATACCTGCCCGACCCGCTGATCCCGTTCGCGGACGCGCGGTTCTACCAGCACACCGAGGTCACCGTCGCCCCCGGCGCCACCGTCCTCGTCGGCGACACCCTGACCGCCGGCCGGCTCGCACGGGGCGAGCGCCACGCATACCGGCTGCTCGCCACCGATCTGCGCATCCGCAGGCCCGACGGCACCCTGCTCGCCCTCGACACCCTGCGCCTGGCCCCCGGCCGGCCGGGCAGCGGCGTCCTCGGACCCGGAGTGTTCGCCGGGCACGACCACGTCGCCTCGCTCTTCGCCGTGACCGACCGCGTCCCCGCGGCCCGGCTCGCCGACACCCTGCACGAGGCGCTGGCCGGGCTCGGCGTCCTGTACGGGGTGAGCGTGCTGCCCCGGGACTGCGGCGCCTGGGTCCGGCTCCTGGACGACAGCCCCGTCCGGGTCGCCGACGCGCACCGGGCCGCCTGGCACGCCGTACGCCGGCTCCTCACCGGGCATCCGGCCCCCGACCTGCGCAAGCCGTAGCGCTCCCCGCCCCGCCCACCCCCACACGAGGTATCGCCCATGATCACCGCTCCCGCGCCCATGCCGGCCGCGTACGACTCCGGGGACACCGCCTGGCTGCTCGCCGCCACCGCGATGGTCCTGCTGATGACGCCCGGCCTGGCGTTCTTCTACGGCGGCATGGTGCGCACCCGCCATGTGCTCATGATGATCAAGATGAGCTTCGCCGCGCTGGCCTTCGGCACCCTCGTCTGGTGGGTCATCGGCTACACCCTGGCCTTCGGGCCCGACGTGGGCGGCGCCGGGCTCATCGGGAACCTGGACCACGTGTTCATGAAGGGCATCCAGCTGAACACGCTGACCGGGGCCATCCCCACGTACATCTACAGCACCTTCCAGATGGGCTTCGCCATCATCACCGTGGCGCTGATCAGCGGGTCCATCGCCGACCGCGCCACCATGCGGGGCTGGCTCGTCTTCGTCGTGCTGTGGCTGCTGATCGTCTACATCCCCATCGCGCACTGGGTGTTCGACAAGGACGGCTGGATCGTCGACCACCTCGGCGCCCTCGACTTCGCCGGCGGCCTGCCGGTGGAGCTGAACTCCGGCGTGGCCGGACTCGCCGTGGCGCTCGTCCTGCGCGCACCGCGCGACTTCGCCCGCCGCGAGGAACGCCCCAACAACATCCCCCTGGTGGTCGTCGGCGTCGGGCTGCTGTGGTTCGGCTGGTTCGGCTTCAACTCAGGCTCCGCCCTCACCGACCAGGGCACCGCCGCCGCGGCCTTCATCAACACCCAGCTCGGCGCGGCCGGCGCGATGGTGACCTGGCCGCTCGTCGAGAAGTGGCGCACCGGCCGGGTGACCACCATGGGCGTCGTGTCGTCCGCCGTCGCGGGCATGGTCGCCATCACCCCGGCCTGCGGCGAGATCAACACCCTGGGCGCGGTGATCACCGGCCTCGTCGTCGGCGCGGTCAGCGCGTACGCCATCACCCTGAAGTTCCGGTTCGGGGTGGACGACACCCTGGACGTGGTCGGGGTGCACGGCGTCGGCGGGCTCATCGGGCTGATCATGGTCGGCCTCTTCGCCACGGCCCGGGTCAGCGGCAAGGAGGGCCTGTTCTACGGCGGCGGCTGGGGCCTGCTCGGCAAGCAGGTCGTCGCGATCCTGGCCGTGATCGCCTTCTCCTTCGTCCTCACCTGGATCATCGCCAAGGCCGTGGACCTGACCGTCGGCTTCCGGGCGAAGGAGGAGTACGCCCTCGTGCCCGGCGAGGAGGCCGAGCGCGCCTACGACTTCCAGACCGCCGAACGCCTCGGCGCGCTCGTCTCGGGCCGGCGGGTGACGAGTGACGACGAACTGGTCCGCCAGATCAGCCGCCTGCTGCGGGCCCGCGAGAGCGACAAGTAGCGGCCGCGCCCCGCTCACCCCGGCGGCTCACCGGCCCGGCGCCTCGCGCAGCCGGCGCTCCCGCGCGACGATCCGGCGCAGGGTCCGGCCGAGCCGGCGCGCGTACCACCGCTGGAGGACGGGCACCAGCGGTCCGCCGAGCCGCGCGTACCAGCGGGCGGGGCGGCTGAACGCCGTCACCGCGAACGACACGGTGCCGTCGTCCGCCAGTTCGGCCACGAAGCACTCCTCGCCGCACTCCGGGTGGCCGGGCAGTGTCCCGTAGCCGAAACCGATCCGCTCCGGCCCGTACACCGTCCAGATCACCCGGCACGGTGCGGAGAGCCGCAGCGGCCCCACCCCCACCGACACCCGGACGGCCGTTCCTTCCTCGGCGCGCGCCGTGGACGCCTCGATGCCCGCGCCGGACTCGCGGTGCATGCGGAACCCGGTGATCGCGGCACCCGCCGTTTCGAGGTCGGCGCGGCCGTGCCCGATCGCGGCGCGGTGGCGCAGGTGGTGGTAGCCGGCCGGGAGCGCACCGCTGCGGGTGGCCCCCGTCTCCGGGTAGGTGAGGTCGCTCATGGGGTGCCCTCTTCCTCGTCCGCGCGGTCCGCGCCGCTCGCCTCGTCCGGGAACCACGGGCGCTCCCAAGGGACTTGAACGTGGTCGAGCATAGAGGCCCGCCGTGCTCCGCCGACCGGGGCACCCGCCGTCGGCCGGCTTGCGGGGGCGCGGCGGGTGCGGCAGACATGAGGGGAGCGAGCGGGGGGCCGCCGACCAGGCAGGAGACCCGTCCGTGCACGTCCGCCCCCGTCCGTACCGCACCGCGTCCGTGCTGTTCTCCGCCGGCCTCCTCCTCGCCGCCGGCTGCTCCGCCGGCGGCGGCTCCGGCCCGGAGCCGGTGGACGTGGTCCTCCAGGCCGCGGCCGACCCGGGCACCGCGCCCTTCACCGCCTCCACCGCGGGCGGCCCCGCCGCGGTCCCGGACGCCACCCGGTCCGCACCGGTGCGCTCCCCGTCGCCGGGCGGCGGGACGCGGGAGGTGCGACGGGCCGGATCGACACCGGGGCTGTACGCGGGGACGCGTGCCGTGCCGTCCTGCGACGTCGAGGCCCAGATCCGGATGCTCGCCGTCGATCCGGCGCGGGAGGAGGCGTTCGCCCGCACACTGTCGGTCGGGCGGGACCGGCTCGCGGGCTTCCTGCGCGGCCTGACGCCCGTGCTGCTGCGGGCGGACACGCTGGTGACCGGGCACGGGTTCCTGGCCGGCTCCGTCCTGACGTACCAGGCGGTGCTCCAGGCCGGGACCGCGGTCATGGTGGACAGCCGGGGCGTGCCCAGGGTGCGCTGTGTCTGCGGCAATCCGCTGGGGCCGCCGGACGGCGCGGCGGACGCCGGGGCGGGCGCGGGGGAGGGGTGGGAGGGGTTCGACCCGGCCCGGACCGTGGTCGTCGAGCCGGCCGCGCGGCCGGTGGCGGAACTGGTCATCGCCGACGAAGCGCACCACAGCTGGATCGCCCGCCCGGCCGGTGACCCGGGCGCCGGCGACCGCGTCCCCGAGGTGCCGCCGCCCTACGACCCCGGTACCGACATCACCGGCCCGCTGCCCGACCTGCCC
>NZ_JAKRGC010000002.1 GCF_022347745.1 Streptomyces sp. OfavH-34-F | reverse complement strand
GGCGCGACCCGGGCTCGGCGGCCCGGCGCGGGCGCGGGCGACAGCCCGTCACGAACGCGGCGGCCTGAGCACCACGCGATCCGAAGGCCTTGCCCATCTACGCAGGAGGCACGTCGTGACATCGGTCCGGAATCAGCCCGCCCCGGCGGACGCGGTACCCGCCCTCCCGGCGGCACTCGACGCCCTGGACGCGGCCGGGCCGCAGGTCGGCGACGACATGACCGTGGAAGTGGCCCTGTCCGTCATGGCCGGTGCCAGAACCGGACGCCTGAGGATCTGCGACAACGACGGTCTGCCCACGGGCCTCGTCACCCGGGCCCAGCTCGTCGTCGTCCGCGACGGCCCCGGCTACTCCGACCGGGTCCGCTTGCGCGACCTCCCCGGCGACCGGGGACCGCATGGACCGGCCGCCACGACGGCCGAGTGGGCCACGTACCGGCGGCCCTCCGCCGTCGCCCCGGCCCTCTGAACCCTCCCGCCCGCGAACCATCCCCCTTCCTCTCCCTGTGAGGCAACGTGCGCTGTGTCATCGCCCGCTTCCCGTTCGAGCTCACCAGAAGCGGTGTCCTGGACTCCATGAAGGGCGTCAGGCCCGAGGAGGTCTCCGGTGACTCCGTGACCATCGGCCGCCGCGCCTACCCCGTCAAGCAGGTCGGTGAGGTCATCACCCGCCAGGACCGCCGCGACTTCAGCGCCGCCGAGGTCGTCCGGGCGATGACCAGGCTCGGGTTCACCTGCCACAGCGCTCCCCGGCCCGCCGCGGCCGCCCCGGCCGTCAGCCCGCTCCAGCACGCCTCCGCGATGCTCGGCAGCCCGGTGGCCGTCTGACCGTCCGAGGAGAATCGAGCAGGGAAAGGGCCCGACCGGCATGTGCCGGTCGGGCCCTTTCGCGCGTCCGGCCGTCCCGCGCGAGCGTCAGTGCTCGGAGTACGTGAAGTCGCCCATGGTCCAGGCGCTGACGTCCTCGATCGCGACGCGGTACATCCCGCCCGTCTCCGGGATTCCCACCGTGCCCTGAAGAATCCGCGCCATGTGGAAGTGCAGGTACGCGGGCGGCCCCTCCTTCCGGTCCGTCGCGGTGAACACGGCGGAGAACTCGCCCAGCCGGGCCGAGTCCGTCAGCACCTCCGACACCCGTTGCCGCCACACGGCTTCGGGCGCGAGCCGGCCGGTGATGACGGCACCACCGGCGACCACGGTCAGGGACATCTGGTTGCTGTGCCCGGACTCCACCAAGGTGGCGACGTCAACGAGCAGCTGGTCAGGCTTCGACATGAGAGTCGATTTTATGCACGGGTTGCCCCGGCGTCCCCCCGTCCCCCGGAGGAACCGGTCGGCCACCGGGCGACCCGCTCCTCCGGCACAGCCGATTACCTCGTTGGAGTGGACCCGAAAATCTATGGTGGCCGGAGTAGACATTGCTCACTGGCGCGGCTAGGGTTTCTTTCATAAGCGAGAGAGACAGCGATGACCGGCAGAGACGGACTGCCGGAGGACGTAGTCGCAGGACGGTGCGGCGGTGGAGTTCCGAAGCCAGGGTTGTCAGATGACGGTGACGGGACTGACCGCCGGACCGGGTGGCCCGCAGCGAGGGGCCGCCGACGCGGGACCGCCGGCATGAGAGTCGCGGCGCCCGTGAACGCAGTACGCAGTACCGACAGGTGAGAAGTCGATCACCGCGAGAAGAAGAACGGAGGAGCTGGCGCCATCAGGATCGCCCGGAACGGAGCCATCGGCCCGCCCGGGTACCGCAGGACATCGATAGTGAGGTGGTCTCCGGTCAAGCAACCGCGATCCCCGCACTCCCGACAGCAGGCAGGTCGGAGCCGCGGATACAGAAGGCCGGTGCCGTGTTCGGGCCGGCAGGTGGTGTAGTAGTTCCTTCGGGGCCTTGGTGCCAAGTGGCGCCAAGGCCCCCTCACGCGTTCCACAAGAGAGGTGCCAGTGACAGCAGACGACTCGTACGGCCGTCTTGACGACGACGACTACCCCGCCTACACGATGGGCCGGGCCGCCGAGATGCTCGGCACGAGCCAGGGCTTCCTCCGCGCCATCGGCGAAGCCCGTCTGATCACCCCCCTGCGTTCGGAGGGCGGCCACCGCCGCTACTCCCGCTACCAACTGCGCATCGCCGCCCGCGCCCGCGAACTGGTCGACCAGGGCACGCCCATCGAGGCCGCCTGCCGCATCGTCGTCCTGGAGGACCAGCTGGAAGAGGCGCAGCGCATCAACGCCGAATACCGGCGCGCGGCGGAAGCGGCGGAAGCACCCCCCGGGGACTGAGGCGGTGCCGGACCGGACGGGCGCACGCGGGACACGCCCGCCCGTCACTCCGCACACCACGGCCGAACGATCTCGGTCAGCCCCGGTCCTCGTTGTTCCACGTCGGTCTCCATCACCGGGCCACCCCGAACGAGCCGACGCAGCAAGGCAGTTGCCGCAAAGTGCCACCTGGATCGGTCCCGAATGCCTTCGATACCCTCGAACGGAGAGGAAGCTGTGGCTCCCCGCCCACCTCCTGCGGAGCCGCGGGTATCCACCACGAGACACCATCGAGGCTGGGAGGTCTCTTGCAGGTCCAGCGACATCTCACCGCTCCCTTCTTCGGCGCGCTCCTGGCCCTGCTCGCCGGATGCTCGGGGAGTTCAGGGAAGGCAGACGCCACCGAGACCAAAGCCAAGGCCGACGGCATCACCACCGCGGCGCAGCTCGGCACCTTCTGCTCAAACATCGAGAGCGGCCACCCCAAGGCAGCCAAGTACTCCGGGAACGGCCCTCACCGAGTGGCCGCCTTCGACGGCGGCTACACCACAGACGCGGACCTCGGCCCCGGCTGGGTACTGCAGGACGACGTAAAGATCAAGGGTGTCCCCGAAACGGCCAAAACCACCCCGGTCACCGAGATCGAACTGCTTGCCTGCGCCAAGGGGGAACGCGGCACGGAACAGCAGCGTGAGTGCACGTATGTCGACTTCGGAGCCCAGAGCAGTCCGCAGCAGACCTACCCGCTGTACAACCAGACGTTCACCTACACCGTCTACGCGCTGCGCACAGGCCGAGTCGTGACAACCAAGAAAGCCGGCGTCACCAACGGCTGCCCAGGCAAGTTCAGCTCCTCCGCGGGCGGCTCGGCCGGGCCGAGCAAGCTGTATGCGCAGATGTCGCGATGGACGACCCAACGCGTGCTCAAAGACGTGGTGGAGAGTCCCGCCCGCTGACCCCGGGCTGTCGCGCCGGTGGACTTGCCGCCTGGCGGGCTGAACGAGGAGGGGGAGCGATCCGGCCCGCGTAAGCTCTGAACGTCGAGCGTCGCGCTGCCGGTTGTACCAGGAGGCCATCGTGGATCACCTCTTCAGCGTCATGGGCAAGGCGGCCACACCGATCGCGCGCACCGGGCTGGCTGCGGAGGGCCTCCTTGAGCGGCAGCACTTGCAGGAGTGGGTGATCGCCCACCCGCAGGTGCTCGGGGAGTCGGTGCTCGTCGTTACCGCAGAGTACGACCGATGGGCCGACACGGACGGCGTGCCGGCGCGCGACCGGCTGGACGTCCTGGGACTGGATGCGACAGGGCGCCTCGTCGTGGTCGAGCTGAAGCGCGGAACGGCTGATCGGGACGTGCACCTCCAGGCGATCACCTACGCCGCCCTGGTGTCCCGGTTCGACCTCAGCACCCTGGCCCAGGCGCACCGCGACTTCCTGTCGCGCAGGGGGCAAGACCTCGACTTCGACGCATGCAGGCAGCGCCTGCTGGATCATGTGGACGGGGAGTGGAGCCCGGAGCTGCTCCAGCGCCCCCGACAGGTGATCATCGCCGCTGACTTCCCCAAGCAGGTCACCCATTCCGTGGTCTGGCTGTCGGAGATGGGCCTCGACATCGACCTCATGCAGGTGGGGCTGTGGAAGGTGGAGGGACACGTCGTCGCCGGCTTCACCAAGGTCTACCCGACCCCGGAGGTGGAGGAGTTCACGCTCGCACCTGCCCGGGTCGAAGGCGAGGCGGCAGCCAAGAAGCTGCAGGAACGCGCGCGCTCACGCAACGCCGTCCACGTACTCGTGGGTGCGGGTCTGTTGCCCGAAGGCACCAAACTGCTCATGACACCGCGCCATGGCACAACGGAAGCCATCCGTGATGCCATCGACGCGTGGACGGCGGAGGACAGCAGCAGAGCAACCGCCGTCTGGACCAACAACACCGCCCAACCACTGATCTGGGACGCCGACGGCGCCTCCTACTCCCCCACCGGACTGGCCAACCACATCTTCACGAGCGTGACGAACCGCACCGCCGACGGCATACAGGGCACAACGTGGTGGGACGTCGACACCAGTCAGGTTCCCAGCGATGTCGACAGCGAAGAATGGGCCGCCCTGGCAGGAGTCAACCTCTCACTGCTGGCCAAGCAGCTCAACGGCACCCGCAAGGACTGGACGGAGCTGCACACCCTGCTGGGCGCAGTCCCTGCCGGACGATGGACCACCTACGGTGACGTGGCTGCGGTGATAGGCAGCCACGCCGTTCCGGTGGGAAGGCACCTGAGTACCTGCGGCCAGTGTCCCAGCCCCTGGCGTGTCTTGAATGCAGCAGGACGCGTCAGCAACGGCTTCCGATGGGCGGACCACACCCGAACGGACACCCCCGCAGAAGTCCTCGGAACCGAAGGGGTCCGCTTCAACGGGGCTGTCGCCGATGCGGACAGGCGCCTCGGCCCGGACGCCCTCCGGCAACTGCTCGACACCTGAGAAGCGACCCACTCTGGGGCCACTGGGCGTACGACACGGCCGAACGAACGCTCGGCGCAGGCGCAACCCCAGTCGAAGCCGTCGGCCGCAGCGACGGGAGCGGGTCACTCCGCCAGCACGATCGTGTGCGGTGTCGGCGTGAGCCGTGCCCGATAGCGGCGGATGCCCCAGCTACGGTGCTCCAGTTCCGCCGCGACCAGCACCTCGGCCGTGTTCGTACAGTCGGGCACGAGTTCCACCAGCGCGGCCACCGGGTGATCGCCGACCAGCGGGAGTCCTTTGACTCGCCGGAACTCCCACTGCGGGTTCGGCTGGGAAGCCCCGTGGCCCCGGACGATCCATTCCTCCCTCGCCGGTCCGGATCCCGGCGGCTTCTCCACCCCTACGTCCAGCACTCCCGTCGTGACCGTGAAGCTCACGCCGGTTCCGGGGCCGGGGACCGGGTGGGTACGTTCGCCGGGGTCGATCAGGCGCGCGATCGGCTGTGCGTCACGCTCCGGTGCCGACAGTGCGACGCCCAGGGAGGCATGGCGGAATACGCCTCTGCTCTCCGGTGTCTCGGGGCGGAACGAGCACACCATGAGCAGGTGCCGGAACTCCCGGTCGGGGGTGGCACTCAGATAGGACAGCCAGCCGGCCGGCGCGCCCGCGTGGCCGACGGGCAGTAGGTCCCAGCCGAAGGTGAGCCTGCCACGCAGCGGTGCGTCGTCCGCCGGCCTGCCGAGCGTGCGCTCCGGCACGAGTTCGACGTCGTGCAGCCGAATCCCGGTCATGGAGTGGCTCCCTTGTTCCTACCGTGCACATAGGTGAACGCTCCCCAGTCACGGTACTGGGGATATGCGGCACGGGTGGCGAGTTGGGCGCTGCGGAACGCCTGCTCCGGGTCGGTGCCGCGCGCGACTCCTCGATGCAGGTGGTGGTAGAAGTACGTGGCCGGTTCCGGTCGCACGGGCCACAGGCATCCGACGACGGCCTGCGCTCCGGCGGTGATCAGTGCCGAAGGGATGCCACGAACGTTGTCACCGCGGTCGAACCGGCCGAGCGCCGACTCGCAGGCGGCGAGCGTGACAAGGCGGACCCCGCGCAGGTCGATGTCCAGGAAGTCGTAGGCGAACACGCGGCCGTCGTCGTCGCCGTCCGGCGCGAGATAGAGGCAGTGCATCCACGGCGCGTCCTCGTCCAGCGTCCCGTGTACGGCGATGTGGACGACGTCCGCCACGGACATCTCCGCGCGCAGCCTGTCGCGCGTGGCCGCACGACCGGTGAGGGCTTCGGCGCCGACCGCCTCGGCGACCTTCCGCGCATGCTCCTCCAGCGCCGGTTCGGCATGCAGGCCGAAGGGAACACCGCCGGCGGCGGAGGCCAGCACGACGGTGCGGCCCTCACGCGCCGGCACTTCGGCGGGTGCCAGGGCTTCGAGGCCGGCGATCGTCGTGACCGTCCAGTCGTCGGCGATCAGACGGCCGCCCCTGCGACACAGCGGGAGGGGCAGGTAGTGCAGAGCGCCGTGCGGCCAGGCCAGGATCCGGTCCTTGCCCTGGGCACGCCAGTTGTCCCACAGTTCGCTGCCTCCGAGCGGCAGGTCGGCCGACTCCAGCAGCCGACTGCCCTCCGGTGTCACGTCGCCGAACAGCGGGTCGCGTTCGATCTCCGTCCGGATCGCCTCGACGCGGTCCGCGTCCGGGTGCCGGTCGCTGCTCTCGTCCGCGCGCTCTCCGAGGTGCACCACGAGCTCCCGGCCCTGCCTGGTGACCGCGAGCAGCACGGCCGAGCCGTTCACCGCCGCGGGCAGGAACCACGTCAACAGCACCGTTCGCTCATCCAGCAGCTCATGTGCCTTGGCCCAGATGCGCTGGTCGTCGATGAGCGCCGTCGACCGCCGACGCAGCTCGTCGTCGATGAACGACGAAATGCGCCACCGCAGATTCCGAGCGATCTGCGTGTTGTCGTGGCCGCCGGGACGATGATCGGCGTCGACCGCGTTCAGCAGGTTCGGCAAGGCACCACCCGCGGCGGTGGGCTCCTCCCAGTCGCGCAGCTTGCCGAGGAAGTGCTGGATGTGCGCGGGCAGCACGAGCGGGCCTTCGATGCGCCACCACGCGCCCAGTTCCGAACCCTTGCCCGCTTGATGCAGGCCGAGCATCAGCCCCATCGGCAGCGTCTCGCATTCCGCGGTGAGCTGCCAGACCGCCGAATGCACAAGGTCTCGCACGATCGCGCCGAGCCCGGGTGCGCCGATGGTGTTGAAGTTCGGCGCATCGACGATGATCGCGTACAACGCGTTCCTGAGTTCATCGCCGCGGAGGTCGCCCAGATGCTGCACCAGCGGCACCAGGCTCGCCTGGGCCAATTCCTCGAAGCCGAGCGAGGCGTAGGCGAGCGCCGCATACGTGTAATAGCCCCATGGGAACGGGACAGTACCGGGGCCCGGCTCTCCCGCCTCTGCCGACTGGTAGAAGAGATCGGCCGTGAGCAGCCGGACCTCTTCGTTCCGGGCGTCGCCCGCCTGGCGCAGGAGGGTGAGCCCCCACGCCGGCTGCCCCCGGTCGCGGGCGTGTGCGGCCGCATGCAACAGAGCCGCAGAGCGCTGCGCCGGTGTCCGGAACTCCGGGATCGAAACCGGCAGTTCCTGGTCGGGACCTGGGCATTCGCTCGGGTCGTCGGGCAACACATGGAGCCTGGCCTCGATCAGTTGCCGGCGATAGGCGGAGGCCCACCGAAGATCGAGTTGCCCGGCCCAGTCCAGCACGGTGCGCAGCAGCCGTCGGTCGGCTCGTTCCCGGGCCAGGTTGACCCCTTGGCTGATCGCCTTCGCGGTCACCGCACTCCCGTGGGCGACGACGAAATCGGCCGGTGGCGTCCCGAACACCCCTATGAGCAGCCTGTGGGCCGTCTCCGGGGGCACCCCGTCCGCCGTTCTGATGAGGAACAGCCCGAGGTCCGGCTCCTCGCCGGCGGAAGAGTCGTGCCATGCCGAGAGCGCGGCACGAACAGCATCACGGTGGACTCCCTCCCCGTCCGCGAGGATCTGCGCCAGTAGCGCCAGCAGCCGGCCCCTCCTCACCCCGCCGTCCAGCTCCAGCGCACGCACCACCAGATGTCCCGCCTCTACCACCAGCCGGGGGGACTCCTCCTGGAAGGGTTCCTCTTCGGTGAACCACGTGCGGTACAGGTCCGCGGTCAGCTGAGCGGACCATGTGGTCAGCAGCGGCTCACGAGCGTAGTCGTCTGCCGCCGAATCCTCCTGTCCCCTGACGGCCATCCGTAACCGAGCGGCAGCCAGCAGGGCGGCTTCCAGGTCGGCGGTGTCGCTCAGTTCGTCGACCAGCCGGGCCGCCAGGGCTTCTGACTCCTCGAACACGACGCGGTCGCACCGGTCCGCCACCAGCTGGACGCCTACCTCGACGGTCTGGAACGCCGCGACCCGCCAGGCAGCCTCCATCGCGCAGGCGTCGGCGACCTCGGCGACCAGTCGCCAGTAGACGTACATGAAATCCACCAGGCCGCGGTGATCGAGGAACTCGTCCCGGTACAGCAGATCCACCATCGCCTCGATGGACATCACGCCGTGCTCCGCCAGGGTTTGCCGTATCTCCTCCAGTTCGCGCGCCCGGCGTTTCGCCTCGTCCAGCGACATGATCCGGTCGCACACGTACTGAGCCAGCTCCATGAGCACGCCGACCGGGTCCATCACGAAGGTGACCGTCGGCGTGCCGTCCGCCTCGCGGACGTGCTCACCGAAGCGCACACGGCCGGCACACACCTCCCCTCGCTGTGTTTCGGAGATCAGCGCGCCGAGTGGATCGTCTGCGGCAGGCAGCACGTGGGACACGATCAACATGACGGAGCCCGAGGCGTCCGCCGCCTCCCGCCACCCCGCCGGCCGTTCCACGTCGAGGTCGTGCACGAGGAGCGCGCCGTCGGAATCCCGGACGGACAGCACACCTTGTTCGTCCTGCGTCACACACCACCCGGGAATGAAGGGATGGCTGAACGGCAACTCGTCCACTGAGAGGAGCACGGGGAGGCCCCGCGCGTACGCACGGGTGAACAGGCTGCCTCCTGACCCGCCACCGGTCAAGAACGGGCTGATACCGGCCAGGCCGACGGCCAGGCCGGCATGCCGCACACCCTCCACCTCGGCAAGGAACGCCCATCCGGTGACCTCGCGTGACAGTCTCACGCCCTCCCCCTTCGCGCCGCCGGCCATCGACGGGTTCAACGGTGGCACAGACACCGGCCGAACCGGCGGGCTCCCGGGCGCGGAGGAGATCTCAAGGGTGACAACATGCGCGCCGCCCGTGCGGAGACGGGGGTTACGCTGCGCCGTGACCGCTGCTGCACCACGCGGCGGAACGCCGTGCTCGGCTCCGCGCGAACAGGCTCATCGCGGACTGCGGAGCATCTCCGTGAGTCGGGAGACCGCGTCGTCGTCGCGCTTGTAGTGGGTCCACTTGCCGATGCGAGTGGACCGTACGAGCCCGGCGCGCTCCAGGGTTGCCATGTACGACGACACCGTCGACTGCGCCAGGCCCGACTTGGCCTGCAGATGGCTGACGCAGACCCCGAACTCGTCCCGATCGGCGATCGGCTCCCACTGCGCGAACTCTCCGTGAGGGTCCTGAAGCCAGTTCATGATCTGCAGCCTCGTCGGGTTCGCCAGGGCCTTGAGGGCCTCCACCGCGCCCTCGAAGTCATCCTGCCCGGAGTCCGCCGCGCGCCACTTCGCCATGGCAACACCTCCCTCGCATTCACGTACCACTATATCCCGATGTGACACACCGTGCGGTCCCTCACCGCTCCCGAGGTGAACGCGGAGGCTGGAGCCGATCCCACCGCCACCCAGCCACACATTGACGCATCGCGATTTATCGATACGATTGACCGCAGTCACCGCCCGATGCCGGTGTGGCCAGTACTCCTGCTGGTCTTCCCTCATGAGCATCGGCCCACAGAGAAGAGTCCGTGATGTCCACCATCGATAAGCCGTTGATCGCCGTCTCGGGTGCAACCAGCAAGCAGGGCAGGAGCGTTGCGGCCTCCTTGCTCGAGAGCGGGAGGTTTCGGGTGCGCGCCCTGACCCGAAACGCCCACTCGTTCCAGGCTCAGAGCTTGGCGAGGATGGGCGCGGAGATCTTCACGGTTCCGCTGGAGCCGGGGCACCAGCATGAGTTCGTGCGGGCTTTCCAATCGGCCGACGGAGCCTTCCTCATGACGCCGCCCGTCGCACCGCCGTCGACCGACGAGTTCCCTCTCGGCTGCCAGCTCGCCGATGCGGCGGCCGAGGCCGGCGTGGGGCACATCGTCTTCAGCACACTTGAAAATGTGCAGGAACGGTCGATGGGCGCCAAGTACGCTCCACACTTCACTGACAAGGCACGCATCGCCGATCACATTCGCACCCTGCCCGTCGCCCACACCTTCGTCATGCTCTCGTTCTTCTATACGAACGCGCTGGAGTACTACGCACCTCGAATTGTTGGCGACACAGTCCACATGCCCTTCTACCTGCCCGAGGACTTTCGTGCCCCGTTCGTCGATCCGCTCACCGCGACCGGACCGGCCGTGCTTGAGGTGCTTTCCAACCCCGGCGCCTACCTCGGCGCCTCCCTGCCGGTAGTGGGCGAAGTCATCTCCCCCGCTGAAATGGTCGATACATTCTCCCGCGTCACCGGACTCAAGGCCGAGTACCGGAATGCTCACTCCCGAGAAGGACTGCTCAAATACTTCCCCGAGCTGGGAGAGAACCCTCTCCTGGTCGACGAGATCCTCGGCATGGCCGAGTATGCGGTGGAGTTCGGCTACTTTCGGGACGACCGTGACATGCACTGGAATCGAAGCGCCGCCCCTGGCCCGCTGAGCTGGGAGAGGTTCCTTCGGGCGACCGATTGGCGCGGCGACCGAGTTTCCTTCGGCGGCTGAGACCTCCTTCGCAGGGGCCGCACCTCAGGTCCCCGTTCCGAAGCAGCCGGCTGCCCTTGAGGAACCGGTGGCCGGCTTCCCCTTCGGCTGCGGGACGTCTTCCGTGCCGCAAGATCACCGAGCACAAGACGTCGACCCGACTCATCCCGGAACGATCAGCTGCGCGTCCGCTGCGGTGTCGCTGCCGGCGCCCTCCGGCCCGGCTGGGCGCATCTGGCGCCGGTATCCGCCGGGGGGCTGCCCGTGCGCGCGCTTGAACGCCTTGGCGAAGGCATACTCGGAGCCGTATCCGGTGCGGGCGGCCACGGCGGACAGTGGGCTCTCGGACTCCCGCAGGAGCCGTGCGGCCGTGGTCATACGCCAGCGGGTCAGATACGCCATGGGGGGTTCACCGACCAGATCGTTGAACCGGCGGGCGAAGGCGGCGCGGGACAGGCCCGCTCGGACGGCCAGCGATTCCACTGTCCACGGGGAGCCGGGCTTGTCATGGATCGCTGCCAGGGCTGGTGCGATCGATGTGTCGGCGAGGGCAGCGGCCCAGCCTCTGGCCTGCTCGGCCGGATGTCTTTCCAGCCAGGCACGAAGGATGTACAGGAGCAGCGAGTCGATCAGCGCGGGCACGATACCGGCGGCGCCTGGCCGTGGTTGTTCCAGTTCTGCCCGCAACAGCTGGACGGCCGAGGCCAGTTCGGGGTGCCGGAAAGGCTCTGCGCGCAGGTGAATGATTTCCGGCAGCTGTTTTACGAGGGGGTGGGGGCGGGTCTGGTCGAGGTGGTAGTTGCCGCACAGCAGGTCGGTCAGAGCGCCCTCGCCGCCGACGTTGACCGTGCCCAGGGGTGAGCCGGGGCTGAACTGAGAGGCTCGCTCGGTCTCGGCGGGGGTGCTGGGGTGGTCGGCCAGGATGTGGCCGCGCCCGTCCCGCAGAAAGACCACGTCACCGGGGCCGAGTGCGAGGGCTGTCTGAGGGGCCGCGTCTTCGAGCGGAACGAGCCAGCACGTACCCGAGAGCACCACGTGGAATCCCGCGCCCGCCACGGGGGGCAGCTTCAGTCCGAAGGGCGCGCGTCCGGTGGTCCGGACGGAGACCGGCCGGCCGGTACGCATCGAGGCCAGGACCTCGGTGAGGATGTCCAACTCCGCCCCCTCCGCAGCTTTTCCCCGCCTTGCTCCGCACTGTAGCTTGCCCTGCTCAGACCACGGTCAGGACAACCTTGCCGCGGGTGCGGCCGGAACCGACCAGTTCATGGGCCTTCGCCGCCTGCTCGAGCGGAAGCGAGGCGGAGACGTGTGGGCGGATGCGGCCGGCGTCGATCAGGACCGCGATCTTCTCCAGGGAGGCGTAGTCCGGTTCGACCGAGATCCCGGCAAAGCGGCGGCCTTCGTTCTCGATACGGGCGGCGAGTTCGGTGTTCCAGTGCTCCATGATGCTGACCAAGGTGCCGCCGGGCTTCAGGACGCTCAGCGCACGCTCGCCCTCGGAGCTGGAGTCGAAGACGATGTCCATGTCTTCGGCCGCTTCGGTGTAGTCCGTGGTGCGGTAGTCGATGATGTCGTCCGCCCCGAGTTCGCGTACGAAATCGTGATGGGCGGCGCTTGTCAGGGCGGTGACGTGGGCGCCGTGCGCCTTGGCGATCTGCACCGCGAAGTGGCCGACGCCACCGGCCGCCCGGTGGATCAGCACCCGCTGCCCTTCGGAGAGCCGGGCCGCGTCGACCAGCCCCTGCCAGGCGGTGAGGGCGGCGAGCGGCACAGAGGCAGCCTGCACATGATCGAGCGTGAGGGGCTTGCGGGCCACCTGGCGGGAAGGCACCGCTATGTAGTCGGCGTAGCCGGTGGCAGCCCGCGGGAAGAACGGCATGCCGAAGACCTCGTCCCCGGGCTTGAAGCGGGCACCGGGGCCGGCCTCCTCGACGACGCCGGACACGTCCCAGCCGACACCGAACGGAGGCTCGCCCAGGAGCGGATAGGCGCCGGAACGCACCGCCACGTCGACCGGGTTGACGCCGCTCGCATGAACGCGGACCAGGACTTCGCCGCCGAGCGGGGCGGGCTTGTCCCTCTCGGCGAGCTCCAGGACTTCCGGGCCGCCGAAGGACGTCTGGATGACAGCACGCATGGTGGACTCCTTGTTGCAGAGGTGGTCTCGGGGCGATCGCCCTTCATCTGCCTCCACATTAGGAAGATCGAACGAGCCGCTGAATATCCTCCAGTCTCAGCAAGATGTCCGAGCGTCCACGGCACCAGGAGGACGGAACAGTCCTGGACGTTCGACGACCTGGAGCAGCCGAGCCGGTCCACCGCTGCCGCGACCACGCCGTCGCACGGGCCCGCTCGTCATGGAGCCACGGGCCCAGTCCGGGGCGGGTTACGAGATCCGTGGCGCCGGGGGCGGATCGGCGGAACACCCCAGCAGGACGATCCAGGTCAGCCCAGGAAGCTCAACCGCACCTGCCGGTCCTCGTTGTCCACGTTCGTGTCCACCAACCTCCGTTAAGGCAACACCAGCCGATCCGGATGGCAAGGGCCGGGGCGCCGGCCCTTGCCACAACCCCGCGGTCACTTCTACAGCAGGGTCACAGAAGCCTGAGGACGAGGAGGTGGCAGTCGAGGATCTGGCGGGCTTCCCTCCGGCGGGAGCGGCGGGGGTGCAGCAGGGCAACTCCGACGATGACGACGTACACGGTGATCCAGATGAGCAGGACGGTGATCAGGACACAGAGCAAGGGCCCGGTGGCCGGGAGCAGGACGGTCAGTGCAGTGAGCATGGTTCCTCCTAAAGTGGCGCCGGGCCGTGCGCTGCGGCGGTTCCCCCAGGTCACCAGGCTCGGTGCGCCCGGCCCGGGTCAAGGTGGGGGGTCTCTAATTCCCGAAGGCGCGGCCTCTTCCGACGGAAGTGGGTAGGTTCGCGGCATGTCTTCTCCTGGTGGTCCGGTCTCCGCTGATCAGCAGCTCGTCGAGCACGGGCGTCGCCACGGTTTCGTGGTGTCAGTGAAGCAGCTTGCGTCGTGGCGGCGGGCGGGGCTGTTGCCGGAAAACACGAAGCGGGCGCTGGGCCGCGGGCGCGGGAGCGCGTCGGTTCCGGACGCCGAGGCATTCGGTCTGGTCGTGGCGCTCGCCCGGCTGGCGCGGAGGGGCGCTCGGCCCTCTCATCTGGCGCTGGCGCTGTTCGGCGAAGGGCACCCGGTGCCGGAGGAGACCGTGCGGGACGCCTTCGGCAAGGCGGTCCGGGGCCTGGGCGCCGGGCTCGGCGAGGAAGGTCCGGAGGAGGGTGAGAACAAGGAGGAGTGGGCGGAGCTCGTCGCCGACGAAGTGGTCGCCTCGGGGCAGCGGGTGCGACTCATTCCCTCGCGGGTGCGTCGGATCGATGAGGGCATCACCCGGTACATGCGTGACCGGGGGGTGGTGTGGCCTCCTCCCGAGCTGGCCGGCCTGGACGCGAACCCGGAGCCTCCGAGCCTGTCCGGCGGGGAGGTCACGGCTGCCGCGGTGACCACGGTGCTGCGTGGAGGTGCCGCCGTCACGCCGCAGGGGATCGGTGACGTGCTGCGGGCCGTGCAGCCGACGGGGTGGGGCAACCCGGGGGCGTCACTGGCCGAGTACACGGTCGAGGACGTCCCTGATGCCGCCCAGGAGGTGTTCCTCCCGGACGGCGGGATGAGCACCGTTCCCGATGGTGACGTCCGCGGCGCCCTGCTGAGTCTGGCGGAGACCGCCTCCCTGGAGGACCTGCGGGACGCCTGGGAGGTGAGCGGGGCGACCCGCGAGTGGGCGCTGGACCTGTGCGCACGGGTCGAGGCGGAGCTCGAGGCCGGCGAACTGGGCAACGCGGCCCTCGCCTGGCTGATGGGCAGAGCCTTCGTGTCGGGGCTGGTGCTGACGGCCCAGGTCGGAGACCGCCACTGGTCCCCCACAGACCGGGCGTCGGACGCCCTGATCCTGTTGATGATGCGGCGGTCGTTGCGCGACCTCGACGGCAAAGTACCGGACTGCCAATGGGAGCTTCTCGAATCCCCCGCCGTGCTGCCGACCCCACTGGTCCCGTTCCTCCAGCCGCGGCACGCCTCCGAGATTCAGCAGGAGAATCATGATCCAGAGCCGTCGTGAGACCGTGGCGTCGGCCATGGCCGAAATGGCGGTGCTGCGCGCTCTCCAAGTGGCCGGTCGACGCTTGCTCGCGCGGCGGAGCAGGGCGGTACGGGGCCCTCTACGAACCGTCCCTCCGACCCGGGCCTCGCCCCCGCCATGACCGCCCTCGGCGTGGCGCTCCACGAGGAGGCCACCCTCGATCTGTTGGTGGCAGACCTGTCATGCCAGGTGTAGTGCGACGTCAGCATCATGCCGAACTCACCCGGATTGTCAGTTCCTTTCGGCATCATTGACACTCACACCTGATACGACACCGTGCCCGGGTGGCGCTGACCAGATGATCACGTCGCGGGGCGGTGCCGACGATTGGAGTCCGATGGCCGCGGCGGAACCACGCCTGTCTCTTCCTCACGACTTCCTGCGTACGGTCATCGCGCGGGCGTCCGACGATTCCCCGCCTACCCGCATGGCTGTCGAGGCGATTCGCGCGGCGCCCCCGGGCACGGATCGGGACGGCCTGGCCATGTCACTGCTTACAGGACCGCTCGCAAAGTCCGCGCCCGAGTGGCTGTTGGCCATGGCAGTGGAGAGCGATCTCAGTCGCGAACCGCGCCCGCACACGACGTCCGAGCGCATGGACCTGACCCGCGTCGCTCTGTCGCACCAAGCCTGCCCGGAGGCATACAGGGCGCAGGTCCTGCAGAAGTGCCCTGAAGCGCGACTCGGTGCCCTTGGCCGGAGAGAGGGTGGCGCAGCACTCATCCACGCCGTCGTCGCTGAGCTCCGCCGGCGGTCGACATCGCGCCTGCCCATCGCCCCCGAGCTGCTAAAGGATCCAACGCCCGCCCAGGTCGTTCTTGGTGAAAACGGCCTGCACGAGGACGTGTTCGTCGCAGCCCTCGACTGCCTCCCGCTCGGGCCCGACAGGCATGATCGCGAAGAAGACGTCGATACGTGGATGGATCGCCACCGTGCCGCAACCGACGCATGGGAAAGCATGTGGGACGGCGTCCTCCGGGCCCAAACCGAGCATCACCGCCGCCTGCTGGAATGGTCCGCAACGCACCCCGCCGCCGATCGCGTGGTGCGTGAGCACCTGCTCGGATCCATACCGTGGCACGTAGAACCAGCCTTGTTGGAGGAAGTCGCGGCACACAACCTGGAGTCCTTCGAGCGCGCGGTTCTCGTCACCCGGATTTCCCGGTCCTGCCGGGACGGGCTGACGCCCACGCAGGCCCGGGAGCGCTACGCCGACGCGTTGGCGGCCGCGTCCCAGGACGAGCGCGACTACGTGGAACGATTCCTCGACGAGGAGATGCAGTCCGAATCCATCCAGACCGTTCTTTGCCGCCTCGCCATCGACTGGGTGGAGCGGGCAGGAAGCCAAACCTGGCGGTTCCTCCTCAACCCCGGAGAGGCCCGGCGTTACGGCCGGCCCCGAGAATGGCTGGCGTCCCAGGAGCTCGTCGCCGCCCTCGCCACGCGGTTCGCAACCATCTGCCTTTCTGCTCTGAACCTCTGGGAACCGGAACCCGCCTCGCGCTATCGGGTCGTGCGCGACCTCGGCTGGTTGCACGCACTCCTCGTCCATCTCCCCGAAGTCACGGAGGAAACGCGGCAGAGGGCGCGTCTTGTAATTGAGGACACCAGGCGGTCCCTGGCTACCCGGTCCAGCGAATACGGCCACCCCTCCAACCATTCCGCGTCGGAAGAGAACCAACGGGCCGAGAAACTGATGGCCACCATCATGCCGCTCGTCACGGATCCCGTCCCTGCTCTGCCGGGCCGACGCACGGCCTCCCTCGGCGACCCACAAGGCATCCGGTTCAGACAGCTTGCCGACGCCGACGAGGCCGTTCTCGTCGCGTACCTGGACCGGCACACGGAGAACGATGCGCTCGTCGAGGAGGCCCTGCTCTCCTTCGCCGCCCGCTCCTACCGAAAGTCCCTCACCTTCGACGACGTACTGGCCCGTCACTCCGCTCCGCAGCAGACTCTGCTCGACCTCACACTGCACCTGCGAAGGCGCCTGGGCGGTGGGCCCGAACTGCGAGGAAGCTGGGCCGAGATCATGCTGGCCCGGCCCGAGTGCCCTCCGGAGCTGCTCCGGCTGCTGCCTGCCTGGTCAGCTCTCAAAGTCCGTGGTCCACGCTATGACACCACTCATCCCGCAGTCGCGGCCTACGTGTGCGAGGTGCTCGGAGACAGCGATGCTGCTTGGCAACGGTTCGCGGCAAGTCCCATGTCGCACGCCGGCCCGGGCGCCTGGCATCGGCTGGGCGACCTCCTCGGTGCGGCGGTCGAGGAAGTCGCTTGGCCGGCACCTCCGCCAGGACGCTGACGGCCTCCGTGTCGATCAGCCTCAGCCTCGTGGACCTACACCCGATCGCCGCGCCACGTACGGAGAGGCGTCAATGGCAGGTGCGGGCGGTTCGATCTCTGGGAGCCATCGGGGAGCCAACCCGCTTCCCGGGCCACTTCGAAACCACCCGCGCCCGCGACCGCCGACGCTCTGAACAGGAGAAGCGACTGTTGCATGATCAGGTGACACCTTGACCTGACTTGCTAAGCCTGTTTCTCCCGGAAGCATGGACCACCCTGGGCATCAAGGAGACCGACACGTTCGAGGAGCTCCGCCCCGACTTGCAGAGCACACTGCAACGTCTGGCAGGCCATGACGACATCACCGCGATCTGGACCTCCTTGGTGCGTACCGTGCTCGCCAAAACACGCGTCGAACCGTCGGGGGGACACGCGCGGACGCCCCGCACGGCTCTCGGCCACTTGCGCACGCGCTTGAACGTAGAACAAGAGCAACAGGTTCTCGGCATGACCTGTCACCAGGCGAAGGGCAGGGAATGGGACAGGGTTGGTGTGCGGCTGGAGCAGTCCGACGCGGCTGCGCTACGCAAGGGCCTCGACTCTTCCGACGAGGCACATCGCGCGCTCTACGTCGCGCTGACCCGGGCTCGACGCAGCACCCTGGCGGTGTAGCAATTCGTGAAAATGTTGCCCGTGGCGAGAGAAAGCCAGGCAACATGCTCCCTACGCGGTTGGAGTCCCTGTGCGGATAGCTGGTTCCAGGCGTGGAGGTGCCGGGGCGCGCAACTGCGAAGGAAGACAGGGCGGGGCTTTGGCGGCACGCCTCCGATGACCATCCTGGTCAGCCGAGGAAGCTGAAACGAACTTGAGGGCTGTCGTTCTCAATGTTCGTGCCGCCAACCTCGGTTGCGACAACCCTCAGCTTGTGCGAATCCCTGCCCGGAGCGAGGGCCACTACCCGGCGGGGCGGTCAGGCCCCGTCACCACCGCCACCCACGTGAGTAGCCAACCCCGTGCTCGGTCCCAACCGCGCCGAGCTCCGCCTCAGCCGGTGACAAAGGTCGGCGGCCAACCGAGACCTTTTCTCAAGTACCTGCTGACGCCACCGATACGGTGGGAGATACTACGGAAGGTTCCGATCCGACGATCATGCGCTGAGCTGGGGGAAACAGTGGCGGGCGCGAACGATCCATACGCACGTGAACTTGCTTGACAGGCCGGGGAATTGGGCGGCTCGCCATCGATCCGGACCGGTGCGCCTATGTGCGGTATCCGGTGAAGAGCACGGTGCAGTGACGGCGCGGCTCTCAGACAGACGGGTTCCGGCGACGGTCCAGCAGTTCGGTCACGGCCTTTCGGAGGGCTTCCGCGTTGGCGGTCTTCGGACCCGGCTCCTCGACCAGTCTCCGGAGGTCGCCCAGCAGTTGGTCGGTTCTCCGTATCTTCTCGCCCAGGGCCCGGAGGCGGGCACTCTGGCCGCCCACCTGTCTCCGGCTCGCGAGGAGCTGTTCATACTCCTCCACCGAGAGGGCGACCGACTCCACTCCTCCCAGGACGATGCGTAAGGGCTGTGGGCGTCTGGTCATGCGGGTTCCCCGTTCTCGTGGACTGTGGTCAGAACGTGAGTGGCCCCGGAAGGGTTCCGGGGCCACTCACCGTGCGACCGGCTCAGCGGTGCCGGAAGACGGGTGGTCGCTTCTCGGAGAAAGCTGCCATGCCCTCCTTCTGGTCGGCGGTCGCGAACGCCGAGTGGAACAGGCGGCGTTCGAAACGTACGCCTTCGGCGAGCGTGGTCTCGAAGGCCCTGCCGACGGCCTCCTTGGCCATCATCGCCACCGGCAGCGACATGCCCGCGACGGTCTCCGCGACCGCCAGGGCCTCCCCGAGCAGTTCGTCGGCGGGCACGACCCGCGAGACCAGCCCGGCCCGTTCGGCCTCCTCCGCGCCCATCGTGCGCCCGGTCAGGCACAGCTCCATGGCCTTGGCCTTGCCCACCGCGCGGGTCAGCCGCTGGGAGCCGCCGATGCCGGGGATCACCCCGAGCTTGATCTCCGGCTGGCCGAAGACCGCGGTGTCGGCGGCGAGCAGGATGTCGCACAGCATGGCCAGCTCGCAACCGCCGCCCAGGGCGTATCCCGCGACGGCCGCGACGGTCGGGGTACGCAGTTGCCCGAGCCGGTCCCAGGCCGCGAACCAGTCCGCGAGGTACATGTCCAGGTACCCCTGCGGCTGCATCTCCTTGATGTCCGCACCGGCCGCGAACGCCTTCGCCGAACCGGTGATCACGATGCAGCCGCAGCCGGGGTCCCGGTCCAGGGCCTCGGTCGCGGCCACGACGTCGTTCATGACCTGGAGGTTCAGGGCGTTGAGGGCCTTCGGCCGGTTGAGGGTGAGCAGCGCGATGCGGCCCTTGCGTTCGACCAGGACGGTCTCGTACTCGATGGTCATGCGGCTTCTCCGGTCCGGTCCCTGATGGTACGTACGATGCCGGAGAAGTCCTCCGTGTCACCGACCTGCTCGGCGTAGGCCGCGTACAACTCGGCCGCGCGCAATCCCAGTTCCGCGTGGATACCTCCCTCGCGCAGCGCGTTCGCCGCCAGGCCGAGGTCCTTCGCCATCAGTGCGGCGGCGAACCCGGGCCGGTAGTCACGGTTGGCCGGGCTGGCCGGCACCGGTCCGGGCACGGGGCAGTTGACGCTGAGCGCCCAGCACTGCCCGGAAGCCGTGGAGGCGACGTCGTACAGCGCCTGGTGGGTCAGGCCGAGGCTCTCGCCGAGGACGAACGCCTCGCTGACCGCGATCATGGAGATGCCGAGGATCATGTTGTTGCAGACCTTCGCCGCCTGGCCGGCGCCCGCGCCGCCGCAGTGCACGGCCTTCTTGCCCATGACCTCCAGCAGAGGGAGCGCCTCGGCGAACTCCGTCTCTCCCCCGCCCGCCATGAAGGTGAGGGTGCCCGCCTCGGCGCCGACGACCCCGCCGGAGACCGGCGCGTCCAGGGCCCGCATCCCGGCGGCCGCCGCGCGTTCCCGGGCGGTCCGCGCGTCGGTGACGTCGATCGTGGAGCAGTCCACGAACAGGGTGCCGGGCCGGGCCGCGGTGAGGACGTCGTCGTACAGGCCGAGCACCTGGCGACCGGCGGGGAGCATGCTGATGACCACGTCGGCGGTGGCGACCGCGTCGGCGGCGGAGGCGGCCGGCTCCACGCCGGTGCCGGCGGCGGCCTCCAGGAGCGCGGGGACCAGGTCGTGGCCAAGCACCCGGTGGCCGGCCCCGGCCAGGTTGGCGGCCATCGGGCCGCCCATGTGTCCGAGCCCGATGAACGCGACGGTCCTGCTCACCAGACCACCTCCCCGGTCGTGTCGGCTGGGGCGGCGAGCCCGAGTTCGTGCTCGCCCAGCGGGGCGAAGAACCGTTCGACGTCCGCCTCGGTGACGTCGGCGAGCGCCGGGGGCGACCAGTGCGGCCGGCGGTCCTTGTCGATGACCCGGGCCCGGATGCCCTCCACCAGGTCCGGGCTGCGCAGGCAGGCGCGGGATACGCGGTACTCCTGGTCGAGCACCCGCTCCAGGGCGCCGAGCCGACGGGCCCGGCGCAGCGAGGCCAGGGTGACCTTGAGCGCGGTCGGGGACTTGGCGAGCAGGGTGACACCCGTCTCGTCGGCGGCCGGCGCGTCCTGGGCGAGCAGCCGCTTGGCGATCTCCTCGACGGTGCCGGCCGCGAAGCAGTCATCGATCCACGTCCGCCCGGCCGCCAGCTGCCCTGGTGGCGGTTCCTGCACATGGCGCGCGAGGGCGTCGCGTACGGGCAGCCCGGCCAGATCGGCCACGAAGGACGGGGCGGCGGCCGAAGGCAGGAAGTGGTCGGCGAGCCCGCACAGCAGGGCGTCCGCCGCGCCGATCGGTGCGCCGGTCAGGGCCAGGAAGGTGCCCAGCTCGCCGGGGGCGAGCGCGAGCAGAAAGGTGCCGCCGACATCGGGGACGAAGCCGATGCCGGTCTCCGGCATGGCGACCCTGGACCGTTCGGTGACGATCCGCACGCTTCCGTGCGCGGAGACGCCCACGCCTCCGCCCATGACGATGCCGTCCATGACGGCGACGTACGGCTTGGGGTAGCGGGCGATCCGGGCGTTGAGGCGGTATTCGTCGCGCCAGAAGGCGGCAGCGGCCGTGCCGTCGCCGTGCCGGGCGTCGTCGTGGATGGCCCGGATGTCCCCGCCGGCGCACAGGCCGCGTTCTCCCGCGCCGGTGAGGACGACGGTCTCGACGGCCGGGTCGTGTTCCCACTCGGTGAGCGCGTGGTCGATGCGGAGCACCATCTCGTGGGTGAGTGCGTTCAGGGCCTTGGGGCGGTTGAGGGTGATGTGGGCGGCGTGGCCGGTGGTACGGAAGAGGACGTCGTTCATCCGAACGCCTCCGTCAGTCCCCGGGCGACGATGACGCGCATGATCTCGTTGGTGCCTTCCAGGATCTGGTGGACGCGCAGGTCGCGGACGATCTTCTCGATGCCGTACTCGTTGAGGTAGCCGTAGCCGCCGTGCAGTTGGAGCGCGCGGTCCGCGACGGCGTATCCAGTGTCGGTGGCGAAGCGCTTGGCCATTGCGCAGAGGTACGGGGCCTGCGGATCGCCCCGGTCCAGGGCCTGGGCGGCCTGCTGCACCAGGGCGCGGGCGGCGGCGAGCTCGGTGGCCATGTCGGCGAGGCGGAAGCGCAGTGCCTGGGCGTCGAGGAGCCGCTGCCCGAACGCCTCGCGGCCGGCGAGGTGGGCCAGGCTGCGGTCGAGGGCGCTGCGGGCGCCGCCGAGCGAGCAGGCGGCGATGCCGAGGCGGCCGCCGTTCAGGCCGTTCATGGCGATGCGGAAGCCCTCTCCCTCGCGGCCGATGAGCCGGTCGGCGGGGACGTGTACGCCGTCCAGGATCACCTGGCGGGTGGGCTGGGCGTTCCAGCCCATCTTCCGCTCGTTGGGCCCGAAGGAGAGGCCCGGGTCGTCCTTGTCCACGAGGAAGGCGGAGACGCCGTCCGCTCCCCGGCCGCCGGTTCGGGCCATGACGAGGTACAGCTGGGTGGCGCCGGCGCCGGAGATGAACTGCTTGACGCCGGTGAGCAGCCAGCCGTCCCCGTCCCGCTGCGCGCGGGTGGTGAGGGCGGCGGCGTCCGAGCCGGCGCCCGGTTCGGTCAGGCAGTAGCTGGCAAGGTCCTCCATGGCGCACAGCCGGGGCAGATGGCGTTCGCGCTGGGCCTGGTCGCCGTACCGGTCGATCATCCAGGCAACCATGTTGTGGATGGAGAGGTAGCCGGCGATGGACGGGCAGCCGGAGGCGAGGGTCTCGAAGACGAGGACGCCGTCGGCGCGGCCGAGCCCCGAGCCGCCGGACTCCTCCCGGACGTAGACGCCGCCGAGTCCGAGCGCCGCGGCCTTGCGCAGGACGTCGACGGGGAAGTGCTTGTCGCGGTCCCAGTCGAGGGCGTGCGGGGCCAGGTGGTCCTGGGCGAAGTCGAGGGTGGTCTCCGTGAGGGCCTGCTGGTCCTCGGTGAGCAGGGTGCTGGTCATGGCCGCTCAGCCCATCGTGGGGATCGTGAAGCCGACACCCTCGCGCAGGCCGGCGGGCCAGCGCGAGGTGACCGTCTTCGTACGGGTGTAGAAGCGGATGGCATCGGGACCGTGCTGGTTGAGGTCACCGAAGCCGGAGCGCTTCCACCCTCCGAAGGTGTGGTAGGCGACCGGCACCGGGATGGGCACGTTGACGCCGACCATGCCGGTGTCGACGCGTCGGGTGAAGTCACGGGCGGTGCCCCCGTCACGGGTGAAGATCGACACCCCGTTGCCGTACAGGTGCTCACTGGGCAGGCGCAGGGCCTCCTCGTAGTCGAGGGCGCGTACGACGCACAGCACCGGGCCGAAGATCTCCTCCTGGTAGATACGCATGGCCGGCGTCACCCGGTCGAACAACGAGGCCCCCGCGAAGAAACCGCCCGCATGCCCGTCCAAGACGAAGTCCCGCCCGTCCACGACAAGTTCGGCCCCTTCCTCGACGCCGAGGTCGACGTAGGAGCGGACCCGTTCGACTGCCTCCGGACCGACCAGCGGGCCGAAGTCGGCGTCGGGGTCGTCGCTGCGGCCGATCCGGAGCGTGCCGATGCGCTCCTTCAGCCGGGTCACCAGCGCGTCGGCGGTCTTCTCGCCGACCGGGACGGCGACGGAGATCGCCATGCAGCGCTCCCCCGCCGAGCCGTAGCCCGCGCCGATCAGGGCGTCGACGGCCTGGTCGAGATCGGCATCCGGCATCACGATCATGTGGTTCTTGGCACCGCCGAAGCACTGGGCGCGCTTGCCGTAGGCGGCGGCCGTGGCATAGACGTGGGCGGCGACCGGTGTGGAGCCGACGAAGCCGAGGGCGGCGACCCGGGGGTCTTCGAGGAGGGTGTCGACGGTCTCGCGGCCGCCGTTGACGACGTTCAGGACGCCGGGCGGCAGCCCCGCCTCCACGAACAGTTCGGCGAGCCGCAGTGGGACGGAGGGGTCGCGCTCCGAGGGCTTGAGGATGAAGGCGTTGCCGCAGGCGAGGGCGGGTGCGGCCTTCCACAGCGGAATCATCGCGGGGAAGTTGAACGGGGTGATGCCGGCGACGACGCCGAGCGGGGAGCGCAGGGAGTGGACGTCGATGCCGGTACCGGCGTTGTCGGTGAACTCCCCCTTGAGCAGGTGCGGGATGCCGGCCGCGAACTCCACTACCTCCAGGCCCCGTTGGATGTCGCCGTGCGCGTCGGCGACCGTTTTGCCATGCTCGGCCGACAGCAGCCGGGCGAGCACGTCCTTCTCCCCCTCCACAAGCTGGAGGAACTTCATGAAGACCCTCGCACGCCGCTGCGGGTTCCACTCGCCCCATGCGCGCTGCGCCTCGACGGCGTCGGCGATGACCGCCTCCGTCTCGGCGCGGTTCGCGAGGGGCACCAGGGCTTGCACCTGGCCGGTGTTGGGGTCGTACACCTCACCGTACGCCCCGGAGGTTCCCGGGACACTCTTGCCGCCGACAAAGTGGGTCAACTCGCGCGCGGAGGCGCGTTCGTGCTCGCGGACCATGACTGCCTGCTCTCGTCAGGAGGGATCCGGGGACGGCGCGCCGGGGCGCGCACCCGCGCCGGAGGCGTAAGGATGCGGTGGGCGCGAGATCGCGAATGGCCGGAGGCCCCGTCAGACGGCGGGCTCACCTGGGTCGTGGATACATACCGGTGCCATGCGTGTCAGCTCCATCCTCGTGGACAACACAGAACATCCCGCGGCCGGTATCCTGACTCCCGGATCAGCGCTCGCCATCCGCCTTCCCGACGTCCAACTCGTCAGTGGCGTAACGCTCGACGGCGTACTCCCCGGTCACAGTGGCGGGACCGTGCCGGATTCACACCGGCTTCCCTGCACCGCGGGCCTTGTACTCGCGACTATATAGTTGGACGTCCTAGTAAATCCAGAGGTGCGTCCCGGCATGTCGTAGGCTGGGCACGCAGCTGGTTCGCCCCGTCCGCCAGGCGGGATGCGTCGTAAGAGGGAACCCGGTGGGAATCCGGGACTGCCCCGCAGCGGTGAGTGGGAACGACCGCCGTCATACGCACTGGACCCGAGACGGGTCTGGGAAGCGACGGCCAGTAGGTGCCCTCCGGTACGGAGGGTGTGCCCGCGAGTCCGAAGACCTGCCAACTGCCCGCGTACGGACCGCTCCGTACGTGGACATTCCGGTGACCTCGTGGGCGGGTCGGCGTAGACATCCGGCGGACGACCGTGCCCGTCGGGTCGTCGTCACCTTCGCGTTCTCGTCCTGTCTCCGGGATTTCAGGGATTCGTCTCGCGAAGGAGATCTCCGTGACAGCGAAGTCCGCAGCCGCGGCACCACGCGCCACCGTGTACGGCTACCCCCGCCAGGGACAGAGCCGGGAACTCAAGAAGGCCGTCGAGGGCTACTGGAAGGGCCGCGTCAGCGCGGACGCCCTCCGGCAGACCGCCGCACAGCTCCGGCACGACAACCGGCAGCAGCTCGCCGACGCCGGCATCCAGGAAGTCCCTACCGGTGACTTCTCGCTCTATGACCACGTCCTGGACACCACCGTCATGGTCGGCGCCGTCCCCGAGCGCCACCGCGAAGCCGTCGCGGCCGACGCGCTGGACGGCTACTTCGCCATGGCGCGGGGCACGCAGGCGGTGGCGCCGCTGGAGATGACCAAGTGGTTCGACACGAACTACCACTACCTGGTCCCCGAGCTCGGCCCCGACACCGTCTTCACCGCGGACTCCACCAAGCAGGTCGCGGAGCTCAAGGAGGCCCTGGCCCAGGGTCTTGCCGCGCGGCCGGTGCTGGTCGGCCCCGTCACCTATCTCCTGCTGGCCAAGCCGGCTCCCGGCGTGCCCGCCGGCTTCGAGCCGCTGACCCTGCTGGACCGGCTGCTGCCGGTGTACGCGGAGGTCCTGGCGGATCTGCGTGCGGCGGGTGCCGAGTGGGTGCAGCTGGACGAGCCGGCCCTCGTCCAGGACCGTACCCCGGCCGAGCTCGACGCCGCCGCGCGCGTCTACCGCGGCCTCGGCGCGCTCACCGACCGGCCGAAGCTGCTCGTCGCCTCCTACTTCGACCGGCTGGGCGAGGCGCTGCCGGTCCTGGCCAAGGCCCCCGTGGAGGGCTTGGCGCTGGACTTCACCGAGGCCGCCGCCGCCAATCTGGACGCGCTGGCGGCGGTCGGGGGGCTGCCGGGCAAGCGCCTGGTCGCCGGTGTCGTCAACGGCCGCAACATCTGGATCAACGACCTCCAGAAGTCGCTGTCCACACTCGGCACCCTGCTCGGGCTGGCCGACCGCGTCGACGTCGCTGCCTCCTGCTCGCTGCTGCACGTCCCGCTCGACGCCGCCGTCGAACGGGACATCGAGCCGCAGATCGTCGGCTGGCTGGCCTTCGCCCGGCAGAAGACCGCGGAGATCGTCACCCTGGCGAAGGCCCTCGCGCAGGGCACCGGCGCCATCATCGGCGAACTCTCCGCCAACAAGGCCGCGCTGGCCTCCCGGGCGGACTCCCCGCTCACCCGCGACCCGGCCGTGCGAGCCCGTTCGGAGGCGGTGACGGACGCGGACGGCCGCCGCTCCCAGCCGTACAGCGAGCGGACCGCAGCCCAGCGGGCCCACCTGGGGCTTCCGTTGCTGCCGACGACGACCATCGGCTCGTTCCCGCAGACCGGCGAGCTGCGCACGGCCCGCGCCGACCTGCGCGCCGGACGCATCGACACGGCGGGTTACGAGGAGCGCATCCGGGCCGAGATCCGGGAGGTCATCGCCTTCCAGGAGAAGACCGGCCTCGACGTCCTGGTGCACGGCGAGCCCGAACGCAACGACATGGTGCAGTACTTCGCGGAGCAGCTGACCGGCTACCTCGCCACGCAGCACGGCTGGGTGCAGTCGTACGGCACCCGGTACGTGCGTCCGCCGGTCCTCGCCGGGGACATCTCGCGCCCCGAACCGATGACGGTCCGCTGGACCTCGTACGCCCAGTCGCTGAGCGGCCGCCCGGTCAAGGGCATGCTCACCGGTCCGGTCACCATGCTCGCCTGGTCGTTCGTCCGCGACGACCAGCCTCTTGCCGAGACCGCCCGGCAGGTCGCCCTCGCCCTGCGCGACGAGGTGAACGACCTGGAGGCGAGCGGAACTTCGGTGATCCAGGTGGACGAGCCCGCGCTGCGCGAGACGCTGCCGCTGCGCGCCGCCGACCGTGCGGCCTATCTGGCGTGGGCGACCGAGGCGTTCCGGCTCACCACGAGCGGGGTACGGCCGGACACCCAGATCCACACCCACATGTGCTACGCCGAGTTCGGTGACATCGTCCAGGCCATCGATGACCTGGACGCCGACGTCATCAGCCTGGAGGCCGCCCGCTCCCACATGCAGGTCGCCCGCGAGCTGGCCGCCCACGGCTATCCGCGTGAGGCGGGGCCAGGGGTCTACGACATCCACTCGCCCCGCGTCCCGAGCGCCGAGGAGGCCGCCGAGCTGCTGCGTACGGGGCTGGAGGCGATCCCCGCCGAACGGCTCTGGGTGAACCCCGACTGCGGCCTCAAGACCCGTGGCTGGCCCGAGACCCGGGCCTCCCTGGAGAACCTGGTCGCCGCCGCCCGTACCGTCCGGGCGGAACTGCCTGCCTCCTGAACGGGGTTGCCGGGGGCCGGGACGTCACCCGCGTCCCGGCCCCCGGCCGGCCGCGCCCGGGTCGAACACGTACAGGTCGAGGATCTCGGGCATCGGTGCCACGCCCGGACCACCCGCACGCACCCAGGCGATGACGTCCTCCGTCGCCTCGGGGTCGTTGACCAGCCCGAGCCACACCGGCCGGGCCCCTGCGCGGCGCGCTTCGGCCGAAGGCTGGACGACGATGACGTTGGCCTGCTCGCACACGTCCAGGCACTCGGAGACACGTATCGGGACGGTCGAGCGCAGGCGCCCGGTCTGGGCCGTGTGGTCGCCCGGCACCTTGACCGTGCCGCAGCAGCAGTCCCGGCATACCGTCACCCTGCTGGGCGCGGAGGCCGTTGCGGTAAGGCCAGTTGTTCGCGGCATGGCGCCGTCCGCCTCTCACCGGGGAGGTCCGCCCCGGGCGTTGTGGAGGTGGCGACGGTGTGAGTGTCTGGCTCGCGGGTCGTGCCCGGTCACAGTGGCGGGACCGCGCCGGATTCACACCGGCTTCCTCAGCTTCCGTCGCCCGATTCGGCGCTCATCGTCTCATGACCCCCGGGGCGGTCCACCGGCTGAGGTGCGGTGAAGCGGGCCGGGGCACGGAAGCGGGCCCGGCGGGAGGCGCGGCGGAACGTCGTGAGCACGGCAGGGCCCGCGAGCAGGACGCACACGAAGTTCGTCACGGCCCGGCCGGTGTCCCAGCCGAGGGAGGTGGCCAGGTCGAAAGCGACGTAGCGGTGCCACTGCTCGGTGAAGGGCAGGCCGGGCAGGTAGGCGATGGAGCTGTTCGGGTCCAGGGAGAAAGGCCAGAAGGAGAGGTTGAGGAGGAATCCGAAGAGGTAGCCCGACAGGGAGCCGTAGCCGGCGAGCAGCAGCACTTCGCGGCGGCCGGTGGCGCGCGGGAGGAATCCGGCGAGCATGCCGACGAAGGCGCAGCCGAACATCTGGTACGGCATCCAGGGGCCGACGCCACCGGTGATGAGCGCGGAGGCGAACAGCGAGGTGCAGCCGAGGGTGAAGCCGAAGCCCGGGCCGAAGACGCGGCCCGCGAGGACGAGGACGAAGAAGACGGTCTCGATGCCCGCCGTGCCCGCGCCGAGGGGGCGCAGCGCGGCGTTGACGGCGGACAGCACGCCCAGCATGGCCAGGGCCTTGGAGTCGATGCCGCCCTCGGCGATCTCGGAGAGCACGACGCACAGGATCAGGACGAGCAGCACGCCGAAGATCAGCGGCGGCGCGTAGTTCGAGCCGAAGGTGCCCGGCGCCACGACGAACGGCCAGAAGAAGGCGACGATTCCCAGGAGCGCCGCCATGGCGATGACGAGGGAGACGCGCAGGTTGAGCCGGATCGCGGACGCGGTCGGTGTGCTCGGGGTCGTCACGGCTGATCGCCCTCCGGTTGGTGGCCGGCCTCGCCGCCGCCGGGTGCGGCCAGTGCGGCGGTGACCTGGTGGACGGTGAGGTAGGGCAGCGGGGCCAGGATCTTCGCCGTCTGGGGTGCGAAGACCGGGGAGGCGACGATGACGTCCGCGGTGGGGCCGTCGGCGACGATCTCGCCCTCGGCCATGACGACCACCCGGTCGGCGGCGCGGGCGGCGAACTCGACGTCGTGGGTGGATACGACGATCGCGCGCCCTTCGGCGGCCAGTGCGTCGACCGTCTCCACGAGCCTGCTCTTGGCCCGGTAGTCGAGGCCCCGGGTCGGTTCGTCCAGGAGCAGGACGTCCGGGGCCGCGGTGAGCTGGATGGCGAGGACGAGTGCGAGTCTCTGCCCTTCGGACAGGTCCCGAGGGTGGGTGCGGTCGGGGATTCCGGGGGCGAGCCGGTCCAGGATCTCGCGCGCGTTCCGGCCGTTCGCGGACTCGGTGTCCGCCTGGGCGAGTTCCTGCTCGACGCTTTCCAGGTAGAGGAGGTCGGCAGGGGTCTGCGGGACGAGGCCGACCAGTTGCCGGGCCCGGGCGGCGGTCAGGGTCTGGGGGTCGGCGCCACGTGGCGTGCCGTCGGCCACGGATACGGTGCCCGAGTGCCGGGCCCCGGTGCCCTGGAGGGCCCACAGCAGTGAGGACTTGCCGGACCCGTTGCGTCCCATCAGCGCGGTGACCTCGCCCGCGTGCAGGGCGAGGTCGACTTCGCGGACGGCGGGGACGGCCTTGTAGACGACGGTCACCTTGCGGGCGGTGAGCAGGCCGGGCCGGCGGGGGGCGGGCGCCCGGCGGACGGGGGCCGGGGCGTGGCCGGTCAGCCGGGTGCGCAGCTCGCGGGCGGTGCGTCTGGCGTCGCGGATGGACAGCGGGAGGGGATCCCATCCGGCGGCGCGGCCGAGCTCCACGATGGGGGGTGCGATGGCGGAGGTGCGCAGGATGTCGGCGGGGGCGCCGATGCGGACGTGGCCGTCGCCGGGGAGGTGGAGTACGCGGTCGGCGTACTGGACGACGCGTTCCAGGCGGTGCTCCGCCATGAGGACGGTGACGCCGAGGTCGTGGACGAGGCGGGTGACGGCGGCCAGGACCTCCTCGGCCGCGGTGGGGGCGAGGGCGGACGTCGGCTCGTCCAGGACCAGGACGCGGGGGTGGCTCGTGAGGACGGAGCCGATGGCGACGCGTTGCTGCTGGCCGCCGGAGAGCTCGTGCAGGGCACGGTGGCGCAGGTCGGCGAGCCCCAGCAGGTCCAGGGTCTCCTCGACGCGTTTGCGCATGGTGGCCGGCGGGACGGCCAGCTGTTCCATGGCGTACGCGAGTTCCTCCTCGACGGTGTCCGTGACGAATCCGTCGAGGGGGTCCTGTCCCACCACGCCGACGACGTCCGCGAGTTCGCGCGGCGGATGGTGGGCGGTGTCCCGGCCGTCGACCGTGACCCTGCCGTACAGGGTGCCGCCGGTGAAGTGCGGGACGAGGCCGTTGACCGCGCCGAGGAGGGTGGACTTGCCGACCCCGGTGTGGCCGACGACGAGGCACAACTCGCCCTCCTCCACCGTCAGGTCGACGTCCCGGAGCGCCGGTCCCGCCGCGTCGTCGTACTCGATGGTGACCTGGTCGAAGGTGATCACGCGGTTCCGGCTTTCGGGTCGGTGCGGTGGGTCGCGGCCGGCGGTGGGGCGAGGAATCCGGCCGCGCCGGCCAGCAGGATCGCCGAGGTCGGCACCAGTGGCAGATCCGGCCAGGTGAGCGGGTAGAACGTGGGGTTGAGCTGGGCGGGGTCGTAGCCGAGGTTGGCGAACAGCAGGACCGCCGAGAGCACACCGCAGCCGGCGACCAGCCACTCGGCGGCCCGCCAGGGGTCGGGCCGGTAGGTCGTACGGGTGACGCGGCGGCCGCCGAGACGGAGCCCGGCGACACACAGCGCCGCGCCGACGCTCATCGCGGGCAGGCCGAGGAAGGCGGGGGCGGTGGCGTCGAGGAGTCCGTACGCCCCCGCGCACAGTCCGCACATGCCGAGGAGCATGAGGGCGCCGGTGATGCGCCGGGAGGTGCGGGTCGCGGTGCCGGCACGGCCGTAACCCCGTGAGTCCATGGCGGCGGCCAGGCGCAGCGACCGCTCCAGGGCGTCCTCCAGGACGGGCACGACGGTGCCGCGCAGGGCGCGCGGCCCCCGGGCCGGGCCGGCCCTCAGCTTCCGTGCTCGGGAGACGCGTTGGACGCTTTGCACCAGTTGCGGGGCGACGCTGATCGCGACGGTCACGGCGACGCCGAGTTCGTACAGCGCACCGGGCAGGACGCGCAGGGCCCGCTTCGGGTTGGCGAGGGTGTTGGCGGCGCCGATGCAGCACAGCATGCACGCCAGGCGAAGTCCGTCCGTGGCCGAGGACAGGACCGCCTCCAGGGAAACCGGGCCGCCGAGCTGGATGCCGGCGTACCAGTCGGGGGTGGGGACGTGGGGCAGGGCGAACAGGAAGTGGTCGTGCGGGGTGATGCCGGTGGAGAAGACCGCGCGGAAGGTGACTCGGATCGCCACCACGGTCAGTGCCAGGTACAGGTAGTACTTGAAGCCGCGGGCCCAGGGCGCTGTCGTACGGCGTGCCGTGACGACGTAGCCGAGGACGGCGAACACCAGGAGGAGCAGCAGCGGGTTGGCGGTACGGCTGACGGCGGTGGCGAGGGCGAGCGCCCAGATCCACCAGGCGAGCGGGTGCAGGCCGCGGGGCAGCCGTCGGCCGCTCCGGTCCGGTGCGGGACCGGGCGGGGCGGCGGGCGGCTGCGCGGCGGTGCGGGCCACCGAGGTCACTCGTGCCGCCTGCGGCGGGCGGCGTAGAACGCGGCACCTCCGATGAGCATCACGAGGGCCGCGCCGGCGACGACCGGCAGCACCGAGCCGGAGTCGTGGGGGGCGTCGGCGGTCGGTTCGGCGTCGAGCACGGGGGTCTTGGCCTGGGCGGCCGGCGCGTCCGCGCTCGGGGTGTCCGAGGGGGACGGCGACGGTGACTCACTCGTCTCGGGTTCGAGTTCGGGTTCGGGCTTCATGGACTCGGGCGGCCTGGACGCCTTCGGCGTCTTCGAGTGCGTCCGGGACGGGGTGTTCTCCTGGGTGGCGCCCCGCTCCGGGGCGGGGCCCGTGTCGGCGTCGGGCGGCAGGTCGGGCGCCTTCTCGGTGGACGCGGGTGAACCGGCCCCGGTGGGCCTGGTGTTGTGGGCGCGCAGCTGGTCGGGGGTGACCTTGGGGCGGCCCTCGGTCCCCCCGATGTCGGTCCCGCCGAAGATCCACAGGTCGACGCTGCCCGGCTTCGGCCGGTAGAGCATGGCACCGAGTTGGCTGTACTCCCAGTCGTTCGCACCGGGGTCGGCGTGCCAGTACGACCAGTAGGCGGACGCCGGTGGCGTGAGGACGCAGTCCTCCTCGGACGTGGGCGGGAACTGCTTGCCGCTCCTGTAGCCGCTGAAGCCGATCCGGCAGATGAACGCGGGTCCGTCGTGCCCGGTCCCCACCGTGCGCCAGCCGCCCTGGTTCAGCAGCTCGTAGCCGGTCGTCGGAGTCGTCCCGCAGGCCCGGTAGATGGGCCCGCCCCAGTGGCTGAAGTCGACGGCGAGGACCGCGCCCGACGTGGTCGTGCACCGGCCCATGGGCTGCGGGTCGGCCGCGGCGGGGGCTGCGGTCGCACCCAGGCCGGCGAGCGCGAGGCCGAGCGCGGCCGCCAGGCGCGCGAGGGTGGGCAGGACCGCCCGCCTCATCGCCCTGCCCCTGCCGCGACGCGGCGCCGGGCGGCGACGACGGCCCACCAGCCGAGGGCGCTGAGCAGCACGGCGAAGGCCGCGAGGGCGGTGATCCGGATGCCCGTGGAGGCGAGGGCGCCGCCACCGGAGCCGTCCGCGTTCACGATGCCGCCGCCCGGCCCGGAGGTGTCGCCGCCGGGCGTGACGATCTGCGGGGTGGCGTCGGGGTCGTCGCTCGGGGTGGGCTGGGCGGACGTCCCGTCGAGGCTTCGTTCCAGTTCACCGAACGAGATGCCGGTGGCGCCGCTGACAGCCTGGGTGGATGCCCGCAGGTCGGAGCCCTTCTGGCCTTCCCCGGCGACCTTGAATCCGCCGTCCGTGTTCTGCTGCCCGGCGAGGAACTCCAGCGCCGAGTCGATCTCCTCCGTGTACGTGGCTCTGTCGAGGGACAGCCCCTGCACCGCGAGCGCCGCCGAGTTGACGGAGTTGCCCGCGGCTCCCGGAAAGCCCCCGTCCGGAAGCTGCTGGGAGGCGATCCATTTCAGGGCCCTGGCGATCGCGGCGTCCGCCTTCTCGCCGCCGGCGAGGTCGAGTGCCATCGCGGCGATGGCGGTGGAGTCGACGTCGGAGTCGCCGGTGGGCGGAATCAGGCTCGGCCAGGCGCCGTTGTCGTCGTTCTGCAGGCTCGCCAGGTAGGCGAGCGGCGCCTGCGCGTTGTCCTTGTCCCCCGCGCGCAGCTGGGCCATGACGGCGAGAGACTGCGAGAAGACGGAGGGGGCGTAGGTGTAGGCGCCCTCGGCGGCGCAGGAGCGGTCCGGTGCGGTACTCGCGGCCGGGCACACCGCCTTGTCCAGGGCGGCGATCAGGTCGTGCCCGGCGAAGTCGCGCGGGTCGCGTCCGACGGCCTCGGCGAGCAGCGCGGTCTTGCCGAGCGAGCCGCCGGCCGCGTGCTCGGTGCCGGCGCCCGTCCAGTCGTTGACCGTCCGCCCTTCGCCGTCCTTGCCCTCGTCGTCCAGGAAGTCCACGATGCCGCG
This sequence comes from Streptomyces sp. OfavH-34-F, assembly GCF_022347745.1. Classification (GTDB taxonomy): domain Bacteria; phylum Actinomycetota; class Actinomycetes; order Streptomycetales; family Streptomycetaceae; genus Streptomyces. The sequence goes on along the minus strand of NZ_JAKRGC010000002.1, from coordinate 87,114 downwards.
CAGCTTCGCGTCGTCGAGGCCGGTGGCGGCGAGCGCGTAGGCGCCGTCGATGGTCAGGCCGAAGTCGGCACGCCCGGACCCGGGGCCGACCGGGTAGTACCGGCCCTGCTTGAGCTGCGTCGCGCCGGTGAGGTAGGCGACGCCCTTCTTCAGGTCGGGGCCGTTCCCGGGGGTCGGCGCCTCAGTCGGGGTCGGGGTCGGTTCGGTGGTCGGCGGGTCGGTCGGTTCGGCCTTCTCGGTGGTGAGCGTCGCCAGGTCGGTGCGGGCACCCGCGAGCACGGCGACGGGGGTCGCGTACAGGGTGGGGTCGGTGGCGTCCTGGTCGAACCCGAAGCCGCCGCCCTTGAGCTGGACGCGCGAGAGCCAGCCCTCGGCGGCGTCGGCGCGCTTCGTGTCGCCGGCCGCGCGCAGCGTCTGGGCGGCGTAGGCGGTGGCGATCACGTCACCGGTGGTGGACCCGGTCCAGCCGGGGAAGGCCCCGGTGTCGAGCTGTTCCTTCGCGAGGTAGTCACGGGCCTTGGTGACGGCGTCGTCGTAGCCGCCCGCCGTGTGCAGGACGAGAGCGATCAGCCCGGTGGTGCCGGCGTCGCCCTCGCAGCGCTCGCCCGGCTGGATGAGGATGCTGGTGATGCCGCCGTCCTTGCACTGGACCTGGACCAGCCGCTCGACCGATGCGGTGTCCGGCTTCTCGCCTGCCCGCAGGAGGGCGAGGACGGCGCGGGCCTGCTCGTCGGCGTAGGTGATGCCGCGGATGTCGCCGGGAGCGGTACAGCCGTCGCCGGGGGCCCGCTCCGTGCACACGTTGCCGGTGAGGTCGGCGATCAGGTCGCGGCCTCCGAAGGAGTGCGCGTCGCCCTCGGTGGACTCCGCGAGGAGGGCGAGCCGGGAGGCGGCGCCGGTGGCGGGGGGCCGGCCCTGGCCGTCGGGCGCGACGTAGGCGTCGACGTGGGCGGCGAGGAACGAGGTGATCTTGTCCAGGGTGTCGCTTCTGCCGTCGGCGGCGGCCAGCGCGTACGCGGTCTCCGTCGTCAGCAGGTAGTTCGGTGTCTCGGCGCCCTCGTCCACGATCCGCTCGCCCTCGGTGAGACTCTGCCTCAGCCAGGTCGCGGCGGCGGCGATGTCCACCTTGCCGGGTGCCCCGGTCGGCTCACCGCCGGGGCCGGGGAGCGATCCGCCTCCGGCGCGTACGTCATCGGGGCTGAAGGAGGGCCTGCCCCCTGTGCCTCCGATGTCGGTGCCGCCGTAGACCCACGCGTCGACGTCACCGTCCTTGAGCTTGCGCCCCATGGCTCCGTACTGGCTGTAGGACCAGTCGTCATCCTCGGGCGAGGCGACCCAGTAGGACCAGTAGGCGGTGGCCTGCGGGGTGAGGACGCAGGCTTCCTGGCCCGGAGTCGGGTACTGGGTACCGGAGTTGAAGGCGCCGTACCCGATACGGCAGATGAAGGCCGGTCCGTCGTGCTGGGTGCCGGCGGTGGTGAAACCCGCTTCGTGCAACAGCTCGTAACCGGTGGTGGGGGTCGTGTCGCAGCCCCGCTCGACGGTGCCGCCGAAGGGCCCGAAGTCGACCGCGACGACCGCGCCATCGGTGGCCGTGCAATCGCCGACCGGGGCCGCGGCGGCGCGCTGGGCGCCGGGCAGGAAGGCGAAGCAGACCGCGGCCAGGAGGCCGAGCGCGCAGAGCGCGGCCGTGCACATGCTCTGCCGTCTTCGTGCGCCTGTGTCCGGGCACTGCATGGTCCCCACCGGACCCCCTCCGGGTGTGGCCGATGCGGGGGTACGAAGACGTGGCAGCAGCACGCCGCACGAGTTCCCGGGGAACCGCGCGCGTCGTTACGGGTCGCACCACGCCGTAGTCCGCGACGGCGTCTGTTGCTGTGGAACAAGCCCCAGGTACTCCGGCTCACCCGATCCAGTCGGGTCTACGGTTGCGGGTCAGCGCCGGACTTCGACCGGCTTCCCCTGGAACAGCTTGCGTATCGAGGCGAGTGGAGCATGTGTTCGCGCCGTCCGTCAAGGGCGCCCCGTGCGCGATGCCGAGGCGGGCCGAGGCACCTTGGCGCAGTCCCCCGGCATCCGGTACTGTCCCGCACTGCCGAGTGGGGGAACCCGGTGGGAATCCGGGGCTGACGCGCAGCGGTGTGGGGGCATCAACCGCCTCCGAGCCCGAATGCCCAAGCGGCGATGGCTATCCGGAAGTCGGTCCACGCGTTCACGGACGGCGGCCAAGTCCGTCGCGTGCGCTTCACCAGGGCCGACGAACGGGCGGGTCGGCGTCCCTTCACCCTGGAGCACGCCATGTCCCGTTCCGCCCTTCTCCACCGCGCCGCGCTCACCGCGGTCGCCGCGCTGGGCGCCTTCGCGCTCACCACACTGCCGGCGGCCGCCACCGCCACCCCCGCGCAGATCGCCACGTCCAAGACGAACGGTGTGACATACCTCAAGTCCCTTCAGCAGCCCGATGGTTCGTACGCGGGCACGGGCCTGTCCAACGAGTGGGCCTTCAGCGCGCTCGCGGCGGCGGGCACCGCCGCGGTGGACGTCACCCCCGGCGGCGACACGACCAAGAACGCGCGGACGGTGTACAGAAACCTCCTCTCCGGCAGCGGCTGGCCGTCCGCCTCCCCGGTCGTCACCGATTACGAGCGGGCCGCACTCAACGCCTACGCCGCCGGGATCGACCCCGCACGTGTCTCGGCGGCACGCAACCTCGTCGCCGACGTCTACCGCTATTGGCAGACCGCCGAGCCCGGATACTTCGGCTCCTCCGCCAACTTCAACGGCACGGTGTTCGCCGCACTGGCGCTGAACGGTGCCAGGACCACGGCCGGCGGAATACGTGTCCCGCAATCGCTTCGCGACGCGGTCATCAGTCGTATCCGGGCCAATCAGCATGACGACGGTGGCTGGAACTACGGCAAGGCGGAGGGGAGTCCGAGCGAACTCGCCACCGACAGCGACATCGACATGACCGGCGCCGCCATGGCCGCGCTGTGTGTGTCGGGGGTCGCGAACACCGACCCGGACATCGTCCAGGCGAAGACGTTCCTCAAGGGCAAGCTGATCGCCAACACCGGCGCGTTCGACGCCATGTTCGGCGTCAATACCGATTCCAACGGCTGGGCCGTCTCCGGTCTCAACGCGTGCGGGATCAACCCCCAGACCGGTGACTTCCTCACCAGCAAGGGCAAGACCCCGGTCGACTTCCTGATCGGCCAGCAGTTCAACCCCGGTGGCGGGTTCAAGTACCTCCCGTCCGACACCACGCCGCAGGCGTACGCGTCGATCGACGGACTGCGCGCGGTGGCGGGCGGTGGCTTCACGGCCACCCCGCCGGTGCCGGTCACATCGGGTGCGCCCCAGTGGGTGGGGCAGACCTCGCTGACCTCGGGCACCGCGACGTCCTTCGCGCTGACTGTGGACGACGGTACGGGCAGCCTGAAGGTGTGCTCCGTGACACTCACGCCGACCGGGTCCACGACCACGCTCGGAGCGGTCCTGGACGCGGCCACGAGTGCGGCCGCCCCGTCCGGCTGCGTCAGCGGCGTCACCCCCTCCTCCGGGACCGGGCAGCTCACCTCGCTCAACGGCAAGGCCAACAGCGGCTCGGACACCTGGAAGGCGAGCGTCGACGGATCGGCCTTCACCACCGCCGCCCGCAACCGCTCCATCGGCGTCGGCGACACGATCGCCCTGCGGTGGGGCGCCTGACTGTGAACATCCGGCTGGTCCGCCGCGCGGCGGACCAGCCTTCACAGCATGTCGTTCCACCTCGTCGGCCTACCGGGTGGGCTCTTGCGGTATCGGGCCGACAGGGTGATCGGCTCGTTCCGCGACCGGGAGCAGCCAGCCCTTATTGCACATATATTGCACCTACTGATTGAGCGCAGAAGGGCGGAGAGGTCGTAGTGAGCGCACCGGTGGTGTTGGGGATCGAGTCGTCGTGCGACGAGACCGGCGCGGGCATCGTCTCGGACGGCAGGCTGCTGGCCCATGTGGTGGCGTCGAGCATGGATGAGCACGCACGGTTCGGCGGCGTCGTGCCCGAAATCGCCTCCCGGGCCCACCTCCAGGCGTTCACACCCGTGGTACGCCAGGCTCTCGATGAAGCCGGACTGCGGCTCGGGCAGATCGACGCCGTGGCTGTGACCACCGGGCCGGGCCTGTCCGGCGCCCTGCAGGTCGGTCTGGCCGGCGCCAAGTCCCTCGCCTACGCCGCGGGCGTCCCGCTGTACGGCGTGCATCACCTGGCCGGGCACGTCGCCGCCGACACCCTGGAGCACGGTCCGCTTCCCGAACCGTGCGTGGTCCTGATCGTCTCGGGCGGCCACACCAGCCTGCTGCTGGTCCGGGACTTGGTGCGCGAGCCGATCGTGCACCTGAGCGACACCCTGGACGACGCGGCCGGCGAGTGCTTCGACAAGGTCGCCCGCATCCTGGGCCTGCCCTACCCCGGCGGCCCCGCCATCGACCGCGCGGCCCGGACGGGGAACCCGGAGAGCGTCGCCTTTCCACGGCCGCTGACCAAGAGCGGTGACGATCCGTATGCGTTCTCCTTCTCTGGCCTCAAGACAGCCGCGGCCCGCTGGGTGGAACAGCACCGCCTGCGCGGTGAGGAGCCCTCGGTCGCCGACGGCGCCGCCGCGCTCCAGGAGGCCGTCGCCGACGTCCTCACCCGCAAGGCGGTCCGTGCGTGCCGCGACCACGGCGTGCGCACGCTGATCGTGGTCGGCGGCGTGGCCGCGAACTCCCGGGTACGGGCGATGGCGGAGCAGCGCTGCGCGGTGGCCGGGATCGAGCTGCGGGTGCCGCCGATGACACTGTGCACGGACAACGGGGCCATGATCGCGGCCGTCGGCGACCTGCTTGTGCGCTCCGGCGCCGGGCCGGCCCCGCTCGATGTCTCGATCGACCCGTCCGCGTCCCTGACATATGCCTCCCTCACGCCGTTGTCGACCCGGGCCGCCTGATGCGGGTGGCAGCACCGGCGGCGTGCACGACCAAAGCTCCCGGAAGACGAGTGCCCTTCATTCCGCAGCAGGCCCGCCTTTGCGTACCGGATCGGACCATCACGCCGGACGGCGGTGATCAGCTTCCCGAACCGGCGCGGCGCGTCGGTCGGCCGGGCGTGCCACTGCCGCGCGCGAGTGGGCGGCCGGGAACGAAGGGCTTCCCCGAGAGCCGGAGACTTGCGCCGGCGCCTCCTGGACGCATTCCGGTCCGGGTTTCCCCGGTGAGAGGGAGGATGCGGCATGCCTGAACAGTCCGCCGACGAGAACGCGCCGGCCGTGGACCGGGCGGCTCCCGCGCCGCGGCTTCGGGGTATCGGCCACATGACTGGTGCGCAGGGCACGGCGGGCGACGTACCGATGGACGAGATGGTCGAGGCGCTGCGCGACGTGGCACGGCTGGGAGGATTCTTCGCTCTTGACGCGGACTCGGGCCCCGCGCGCGGCGAGGTGCGTCTGACACCGGAAGCATTCGAGGTGCGGGCTCGGGCCGTCAACGAACGCTACGGTACGGCCGAAGCCCGCATCGGCGTCTCCATCGCCCATCTCGGACTCGCGGCACGACTGTGGTCGCCCGTCCTGGCCTGCGCTCTCGTCCACGGCATCGTGCCCCTGATGACCACCGTGGAATGGGCCGGCGAGGGCTCGGCCCTCCGGCTGGCCGGCCCCCGGGGCAACCGCGCCCCGCGTCCGGTGCCGGCACTGGCGCATGCGGTGGCCGCGCAGGCCGACGGCGTCCTTCAGCGCCTGGAGAGCCACCTGCCCGGCAGGATGGCACCCCGGCTGCTCGCGGGGAACTCCGCATCCGCGCTGGTCGGCTCCGCTGCGCAGTTGCTGAGGTACCGGCCCGGCCTGCGGGCGCCGGTCACCGAGCTGACGCGCGAACTCCTGGAGACGGGAAGGCTGCCCGGTACCGGCCGGATCACCGGCCCCGGGCTCACGTTCCGCCGCCGCAGCTGCTGCCTGTACTACCGGGCACCGAACGGCTCGAAGTGCGGGGACTGCTGCCTGGCCCGGTGACCGGGTCCGGTGCCGGTGCCGGACCCGGTGCCGGTCACGCCTCCGCGCCGGGCAACGGCTCGTCCTCCGGCAGGAACGTCACCTGGGGACGGCCGGTGCGGGGGTGCACCGCCACCTCGGCGGTCACCTCGTAGACCTCCGCCAGCAGGCGCGGAGTGAGCACCTGGCGCGGTGTTCCAGACGCGACGACACCGCCGTCGCGCAGCACGTAGAGGCGATCGCAGTAGTGCGCTGCCAGGTTGAGGTCGTGCAGGGCGACGAGAACCGTTGCGGGCAGTCGGCGCAGCACGGTCAGGACCTCCAGCTGATGCCGGATGTCCAGGTGGTTGGTCGGCTCGTCCAGGACGAGCAGCGACGGCTCCTGGGCCAGGGCGCGGGCGACCAGCACCCGCTGGCGCTCGCCGCCGGAGAGGCAGTCGAAGGGACGGTCGGCCTGGGGTACGGCGTCGACCGAGGCGAGTGCGGCCTCGACCGCGAGGGAGTCTTCGGTCGTGTCGCCCGACAGGAGCCGCTTGTGCGGGGTCCGGCCCATCGCGACGACTTCCCGCACACTCAGATCGAGGCCGGCCGGGGCGTCCTGCACGACCGCGGCCAGGGTGCGCGCGAGTTGTCGTGGAGGCAGGGACCAGGCGTCGGCACCGTCGACGCGGACGGTTCCGGCTTCCGGGCGCAGGACACGGTAGACAGCGCGCAGCAGGCTGGACTTGCCGCTGCCGTTCGGTCCGACGAGGCCGATCGTCTCACCGGGGCGGGCCATGAGCGTGACGTCGTGAACCAGTTGCCGTGTGCCTGCGGTGAGGGTGACTGCCTCGATATGCAGTTCGGCCGCCGTCATGCCGTACCTCCCGCCTTCTTGCGCGCGTCGCGCCGCATCAGCCACAGGAAGAACGGGCCGCCGCACAGGGCGGTGAGGACGCCGACCGGGATCTCCTCCGGTGCCGTGACGGTCCGCGCCACGATGTCCGACAGGACCAGGAAGGAGGCACCGCCCAGCGCGGCGGCCGGCAGCACGCGCCGGTGGTCGCCGCCGACGAGCAGCCGCACGATGTGCGGCAGCATCAGGCCCACGAAGCCGATCGGTCCGGCCGCGGCGACCAGTACACCGGTCACCAGCGACACGAGCACGAACATCCGGGCCCGGAACCGTGCGACGTCCAGGCCCATGGTGGCGGCGGCCTCCTCCCCGGCCAGCAGCAGGTTGAGGTTCGGGGCCTGCACCATGAGGACCGCGATGCCCAGCAGCAGCGCCAGGCCCGGCAGCCAGAGCGACGCCCAGGACACCCCGCCGAGACCGCCCATGGTCCAGGCGAGGACGGTGCGCGCCTCGTTGCCGTTGTCCGTCGTCAGGAGCAGCATGTTCAGCAGCGCGTTGAGCACCGACGCCACCGCGACCCCGGCCAGGACGAGTCGCATGGAGGTGATGCGGCCACCGGTGCGGGCGGTGGCGTAGACGAGTACGAGCGCGCCCAGCGCCCCCGCGAACGCGGCCGCCGACAGGGATACCGTCCCGAAGAAGCTCGACCCGAACACGATCACGGAGACCGCGCCGAGTGAGGCGCCGGAGGACGCGCCGAGGAGGTACGGCTCGGCGAGCGGGTTGCGTACCAGAGCCTGCAGCGCCGTACCGACGACGGCGAGGCCCGCGCCGGTGACAGCGCCGAGCAGGACGCGGGGGCCGCGCACGTCGAGCACGATCGTCTCCCGCGCCCTGGTCCAGGTGGGCTCCATCCAGTCGGCGCCGAGCGCGTGCGTCACGATGCCCCATACCTGGGCGGGCGGCACGTGCACCGAGCCGAACGCGAGCCCCGCGGTCATGCAGGCGGCCAGGAGCGCGGTGAGCGCGACCAGGGTGGCGGCGAATGCGGCCCGACGGCGCGGCTTCACCGCGGTCCGGTGTCCGGCATCCGTGGCGAGCGCCGTCACTTGAAGCTGTCCGGGTGCAGCCCGCGCGCCAGATCGCCCACGGCGTCCGCCGAACGGACCCCGACGAGGGTGTCGGTCAGCGGCAGCACCACGAAACGCCTGTTCTTGATTGCCGGCACGTTGGCGAGAGCGGGCTGGGAGAGCAGGAACTTCTTCTTCTGCGCCACGGTACTGCCGGTGTAGTCGTAGATGGCGATGACTTCCGGCTTGCGGTCGACGACCTGTTCCCACGAGGCGTCGCCGAATACGTCGTCCAGGTCGGAGAAGACATTCCTGCCGCCCGCCAGGTTGATCAGTTCATTGCCCAAACCCTTGCCACCGGCGGTGAAGGCGGACTTGTCGCCGCTGTCGTAGACGAAGACGGAGACATCACGCGCGTCCTTCACGGCCGCGCTCGCCTTGTCGACGCGGGTGCGGAGCTCGGAGACGAGCGCGGACGCGCGGTCGGGGACGCCGAAGATCTTGCCGATCGTGCGTATCTCGGCGTACGTGTCCTCCATCGTCACGCCCTTCTTCCCGGCGCAGTTCTCCCGGTTGAGGTAGGTGTCGATGCCCGCGTCCCGGAATGCCTTGCGCGAGCGGCCCTCCTTCTCCGCGAACGCGCTGGCGTACCCGCCGTAGACGAAATCGGTATCGGTATCGAGGACCTTCTCGAAGGACGGCGCCGCCTTCGACAACTGAGGGATCGAGGCGAAGTCCTTGCGCAGAGCGGGCAGTACCGCCGAGTCGGGGTACGACGTACCGGCCATACGGTCCTTCAGCCCCAGCGACAGCATCAGTTCGGCCGGGTGCTGGTGGATGGTCACCGCGCGGGACGGCGCTTTGGCGTACGTCGTCCTGACACCGCAGTTGTCGATGGTGACGGGGAATCCCTTCGCCGTGGAGGCGCTCTCCCGCGGTGAGTCCGCGGTGGCGTCGGACGAGCCGCAACCGGCTGTCAGCAGGACTGCCGACAGGGCGGTGACGGCCGCAGCGAGGCGAGCCGGGACGCGCCGGTGCGAGACCGCGTCCGCCACGGGCGACGAGAAAGGGAAAACGGGACGGCTGTGACCGTCGTGCATAGGAAGCCTCCTGCGGAGTCCGCGCTCCTCGGATCGGGCCCGCGGCAGGTCAGTGACCTGACTTCCGCGGACACCCCGTGGGACGTACGCGGTCACAGTGGCGGGACCGCGCCGGATTCGCACCGGCTTCCTGGCTCCTGCCGCGGCTTTGACCTGGTGATCGTACGTAACGACGAGGTGCACGCGAACACCGGGTCGGACACGGGCCAGCCCCCCCGCTCCGCGCGGTCCTTAAGCGCGACCATGCTCAAGACGGCGAGAGGAACGGCCACCGGCCGGTGGCGGGGACTAATGTCTCGGCGACGGGCGCCAACCTTGTGCCGGAGTGCTTGCGGGGCCTGTGCGCGGAGCTGGACGAGGCGCTCACGGCGGTTCCCCTTAACCGGCGGGCCTTCGAGGCGGTCTGACAGGAGCGGGGGAGGGCGACCGGTGCATCGGCTGCTTGATGTACCGGCCGCCCGTGGCATCTGCGAGCCTCCTCCCTGGTTCGCTCTGCTCTCACGCTCACGCCTCCGGCCCGGCCAGTTCGACGTCGTCCTGTGTCAACTCGGCGCGAAGCCGCTGTTCAGCGATATCTGCGTAATGGTTGGACAGCTCGACGCCCACGAAGCTGCGGCCCTGGCGCAGGGCCGCGACGCCCGTCGTGCCGCTACCGGTGAACGGGTCGAGGACGGTTCCGCCAGTGGGGCAGACCTGGACGAGCTGCTGCATGACCTCGACCGGCTTCTGGGTGATGTGCATGCGGCCCTTCCTCGGCTGGGAGGCGATGTAGTGGCCCGGCAGGTACAGCTCGCGGCTGCTGTCGAGTGATCCCTTGACGCCCCAGATGATGAACTCGGAGTCCTGTTTCGGGCCGCCCTTGCGGGGGCGGCTGGCGGGCTTGATCCAGGGGATGGTGCCGCTCCAGGTCCAGCCGGCCATCTGCAGGGCGTCGGTGGTGGTCGGTTCCTGGCGCCAGTCGGAAAAGATCATGGCGACGGAGTGCTCGGTGGCGGCCCGGTATGCCTCGGTGAGCAGTTCGGTGAGCCAGGAACGGTAGGAGCGCTGGTCGCGGTTCTCGCCGGGGAAGTTGGCGAGATCGTGCGCGCTGTTACTCGTGACGTACTTGGCGCGGGCGGTGCGTCCGGTGCGTTCCGAGCTGGTACGGCCGCCGGAGTTGTACGGGGGGTCGGTGATGACGGCGTTGATGCTCTCGTCCGGGAGGGTCTTGAGCACGGTGAGGGCGTCGCCTCGGTGCAGCGTGTAGTTCATGTGCAGGGGCCTCATTCGGTGGCCGGGCGGAAGGGAGCCCGCTCCGGCCGGACGGTGCTGGGCCCTCCGACCGGTCTCGTGAGCGGGGTGCGCCGGACGTTAGCCGTGAACTTCGGCCGTGCCCAACGAGTTGCGCGATCCCTGTGAACCCGGGCTGAGGGCCGTTTGGTGCGGCCGGAATCGCGACCTACTGTCTCGCCTCGTCAGCACCGGTGTGGTCCCTCTTCACCTGGGTTGACCTGTGCCTTTCGTGCTGCCTGGTCCCAAGGCACGCGCCGATCGGCCCGTTGACCACCTGTCGCGGACAGCCGAAGGAGACCCGCGTGCACTTCCTGAGATTACGAGCGCGGCTGGCTGCCGCGTGCTTCGAGGCCGGCGCCCGGGTGCTACCAACTCCCCCGCGCCGGCCCGCCCCCAAGGGGCCAGTTCACATCGGCGCGGTGCCGATGGCTTTGCACGGGAATCGGCACCGCGCCTCCTACGAACCTCCGTGAGGAGCCTCTTCTATGTCAGGCACACCGCCCCTTCCGTACCAGACTTCATCTCGGCCGATCCACCGGCGGCGTCACATCGGCGTTCCAGAGCTGCGATGAAGACGACGACCAAAGTGCTCGTTGGCCTGGCCGCGTCCGGGCCGCTGCTCCTGGCCGTTCCGGTCCTCGCCATCGGGGCGGGAATGGCTTCACCGGCTTCCCCCTGCACCGTCAGCGACTCACAGGGTGTGGATACCGCCGCTGTCGCCTCTCAGGTGAAGTCGATCCTGGACGGTGACGACGGCGAGAAGGCGGTCTCCGTTCCGGGGCTGCCCGATCCGGCCGAGCAAGTGCCCAACGCCAGGACGATTCAGGCGACCGGCGTCGCAATGAACATCCCGGCCCGCGGCCAGGTCGTGGCGCTGGCAACGGCTCTGCAGGAGAGCGGCCTGCGCAACCTCCGCTACGGTGACCGCGATTCGCTCGGCCTCTTCCAGCAGCGTCCGTCCCAGGGCTGGGGCACCGCCGAGCAGATCCTAGATCCGGTGCACGCCGCGACGAAGTTCTACGAGGCGCTCAAGAAGGTCTCGGGCTGGCAGTCCCTGTCGATCGCCCAGGCCGCCCAGGCAGTGCAGCGCTCCGCCTTCCCGGACGCCTACGCGAAGTGGGAGCCGCTGGCCACGGCGCTGCAGCAGGCGATCGAGCCCCTGCTGGCCACCTCTGGGGAGGACCCCGAGGGCTCCGACCCGGATGTGTCCGCCGGTACGGTGGGCGGCTGCCCGGACGGCGGGGACGGGTACGACTTCGGGGTCATCCCGCCCGGACTGGTCCCCGACGGCTACTCGGTCCCGGCCGATGCTCCGGTCGAGGTGGGGAAGGCGATCCGCTGGGCGCTCGCCCAGCTCGGTACCCCGTACCAGTGGGGCGGCAGCTGTACCGCCGCCCACGGCCTGGACCTGATGGGCCGGTGCGACTGCTCGTCGCTGATGCAACAGGCGTACAAGGCGGGCGGCGTCACTCTGGCGCGCACGACGTACGGGCAGGTCAAGGCCGGCAAAGCGGTATCGGTCGGTGCGCTGCGGCCCGGTGACCTCATCTTCACCGAGGGGACGGCCACGGCTCCCGAGCACGTCGGTATGGCCATCGGCCAGGGCCTGATCGTCCACGCCCCGCATACCGGTGACGTGGTCCGTATCACCACCGTCGCGGCGTGGAAGTCGCAGATCCTCGCGATCCGCCGCCTCGTCTGACCGGCCGCCCCTCCCCCCATTTCTCGCATCGCCGTCGCATCCTCGCGGGCTTCGGCGTGCAAAGACTCGAACTGGAGTTCTCCATGCTTCTCTCCGACACGGTCGTCCGGCTCGCCTACGACCCCGGCATTACGCCTGCCGAGGGCGGGCTGCCGGGCCTGTCCGTCCTCAAGCAGGTGATGGGTTCGCTCAACCTCTTCGGCCTCGTGGCCGTGGTCGGCGCGCTCGCCGTCAGCGCGGGCGTGTGGGCCTGGGGGCACCACTCGGGAGGTCACCAGGCCGAGGCCAACGGCAAGAAGGGCGTGCTGGTGAGCGCGGGCGCGGCTCTCCTGCTCGGCGCGGCGAACGGTGTGATCGCCTTCTTCAGCACGCTCGGATCGCAGGTTCACTGATGTCCGACCGTTCCCCGACCCCCGGCGGTGCATCCGGTGTGCGCCGCCGGGCCCTGCTGGGCGCTGCCGTCCTGGTGGTCCTCGTCGTCCTGGCGGGCCTGGTCGCCTACCTCACCCGCGACAGCCGCGCATCTGCCGGACCCGCCGTGCCGGCGGCTCCCCGCTCCGGTCCGGTGACCGGCTTCCGTTCTCCGGTTGCGGGTTCTCCGTCGGGCGTACCGTCGCCGAGCGGGCACGCGCACGGTCTCCCGGTTGCGCCGGACACGCGCGATCCCATCGCGTTCGGGAAGGCCGCCGCCGTGGCGCTGTGGTCGTACGACACCCGTGCCTACTCCCAGCCGGAGTTGGTCACCGCGCTGCGCGGGTGGCTGACCAGGGAGAGGAAGTACGCCGATTTTGCGTCGGTCGAAGCGGTCGTTCCCCCGCCGGCGCTGTGGAAGGAGATGGCCGCCAACGGCCAGTTCGCCACCGCCAAGGTCAACGAGGGCCACTTCCCGAACGCCTTCGCCCAGGCGCTCCAGGCTGATCCGGGAACGCTCACGCAGGCGTACGTCTACGCCGTGACCGTCTCCGGCAAGCAGACGATCACGTGGAAGGGCTCTCCGGCCGGCGGCGCCGAGAGCCGCGTCACCACCCTGGCCGTGCAGTGCCGGCCCTCACAGCCCTGCGCTCTGGCCGGCGTCATGCCGTCCGTCGCCCCCTGACACCTCACCTCGGAAAGGAGGTACTTCCATGGGAGTCTGCGACATCCCCCTGATGGACAAGATCTGCGGCACCGTCGAGTTCGCGACCAACCCCGGCGGGGCCGTCACCGACGGCCTCGGCGCGTGGATCGCGAAATCGATGGGTGAACTGGCTGCCAGCGCCGCGGATCTCGCCGCCCGCGCCGTCAACACCACCACGGCCATCGACCTCAACGCCGGATGGTTCCGCGACAACTACGAACTCCTGCTCCCCATCGGCCTGGCCCTGACCGTGGGAACGTTCTGCCTCCAGTTGATGACCGCAGCCTGGCGCCGCGACGAGCGCGCCCTGGCACAGGCCGCCATCGGGACCATGACCGGCGTCCTGTTCAGCTTCTGCGCCATCGCCTTCACCTCCGTCGCCATCACCCTCGTCGACGCCCTGTCGGACGGGCTGTTCCAAGCCGCCAACTCCATCGTCGACGACGCCGTGCGCCGCGTGATCAAGGTCAGTGAACTGGGAGCCATGTACGGCCTGGGCTGGGGTGTCCCCTCCCTGGTCGCTCTGGGATGCGCGATCGGCGCGTTCATGTACTGGGGTGTGATGGTCGCCCGCAAGATCGGCGTCCTGGTCCTGGTCACGCTCGCCGTGTTCGCCGGGGCCGGTGGGGGGTGGGAGGTCGCGAAGCGGTGGCGGCGCGGCTGGGTCGAGGCGACCGCCACCCTCATCGTGTCCAAACTGCTGATGACGGTCGTCTTCCTGATCGGTGTCTCGGCGATCGGGAAGTCGGACGCGCAGGACGGCATGAGCGCGCTGTCGGACGCGATGGCCGGCATCGTCGTGATGATCCTGGTGCTGCTGTGCCCGTACGCCACCTACAAGTTCGTTCACTGGGCCAGCGACGGCGGTGGTCACGATGACCTGCACCGCACCGGTGTGGCCGGTATGGCGGTCGCCGCCGGGGCCGTGAAGACCGCGGGCAGCCTCGCGATGCGGGCCGGCACCGGCACCGCGGCTCCGCAGGGCCCCGGCCAGGTCTCCGGCGCGGGCAGCGATGGTGTCGTCTCCACCATCAACCCCGCCGGCGGCAACCTCAGCAAGGAAGGCATCGACGCCGGTCCGCCCAAGGCGCAGACCACCTTCCGCTACGGCGAGGACCCGGATGCCCCCGGCGACAAGGGCCGGGCTCTGATCCAGCACCCCGGAATCCCGCCGCTTCTCAACCGCCCCGACGGGGGCGAACCGGAAGACAGCCCGGACGAAACTCCCGGCGGCCCGTTCACCGCCTCGGTGCCGGGCAGCACGTCGGGTGCCGGCCGGACAGCGCCCGACGCCACGGGCCCGCCGGCTTCGACCGGTCCTTCGGCAACCGGTTCCCCGACGCCATCGAACTGGGCGGGATCATCCGACCGGCCGCCCTCGGGCTCCTGACCGCCCACTGCCCAGGGGCGGGCCGCCCCAGCGGCCCGCCCCCCTTCATCCGATTGGAGACCTGTCGTGACGTTCGGAAGATCCCCGGCCTTCCCGCTCCCCGCCCACTCCCACCGTCTGGAACCAGCATGTCCCACACCCCGCCGGCCACGGCCACCGTGAAGTTCCCGCACCGCAGCAGGCGCGGCATCCTTCTCGGTCTGACCGCCCCGCAACTGATCGGCGCGGGCCTCACCGGCCTGTCCCTGCTCGCCGTGATCCTCACCCGCGGCGTGCTCGGCGCCCTCGAACTCATCCCCGTGTGGGCCGTCATCGCCCTCCTGGTCTTCGTTCGCCACCGAGGCCGCGCCCTGGCCGACTGGGCCCCCGTCCTCACCCGGTATCTTCACCGGCGGATGCGGGGTCAACTGGTCTGGCTCACCCGCCCCTCCCAGCGCCCCGTGCACGAAGGGCTCCTCCACCTGCCCGGAACCGCCGCCAGCCTGCGGGTGGTCACCGCCCCCGACGGCCGGTACGCCGCCATCCACAACCCCCACACCGGTAGCCTGACCGCCGTCGTCAAGGTGTCCTCCCGCGCATACGCCCTGCTCGACCCCGGCACTCAGAACGCCAACGTCAACGGCTGGGGACGCGCCCTCGCCGCCCTCGCCCGTACCGGGCACATCGCCCGCATCCAGGTCATCGAGCGCACCGTCCCCGACTCCGGGGACGCCCTTCGCCGCTACTGGGAGCAGCACGGCAACCCCGACGCCCCCGTCGCCGGAGCGATCTACACCGAGCTGATCGAGAGCGCGGGTCCTGCTGCCGCGCCGCACGAGGCGTACGTCGCCCTGTCGCTGGACGCGAAGGCCACACGGCGCCTGGCCAACCAGGCCGGCGGCGGGCTGGCCGGCTCCTTCAGTGTCCTGTCTCAGCTCGTTTCGACGTTCGACCAGGCAGCCCGTACCGCAGGACTCAATCCGAGCGGCTGGCTCACCGCCCGGGAGATCGCCGCCGTCGTACGCACCGCCTACGACCCCAAGGCCCTGACCGCGCTGGACCGCTGGTCCGCCGGTTCTCGGCCGGAGGCCGATCCGTCTGCCGCCGGGCCGGTCGTGGTGGTGGAGAAGGCGGACCACATCGCGACGGACTCGGCCGTCCACGCCACGTACTGGGTGGAGAACTGGCCGCGAACGGAGACATCGGCCGGCTTCCTGCACCAGCTCCTGTTCACCGCCGGGGTACGGCGGACGCTCTCGCTGTCGTACGAGCCGAAGGGGCTGGATGCGGCGCTGCGGGACGTGCAGCGCAAGAAGGCCAGCGTGATCGCGGATGCCGCCGAGCGTTCCCGGCGGGGCCGGGTCGAGTCCGAGGCCGACTCGATCGAGTACCAGGACATCAAGGCCCGTGAGCGTCAGCTCATCGCCGGGCACGCGGATGTCGCCCTGACCGGGCTGCTGACCGTCTCGGCCGACTCCGAGGAGGAGCTGCGTTCGGCGTGCGCGGTCGTGGAGACCGCGGCCGTCGGCGCGCAGCTCGATTTGCGTCTGCTGACCTGGCAGCAGGCCGAGGCGTTCACCGCAGCCTCGATACCGCTCGCCCTCGCCGTCTGACCCGGCACCCCTCCTTGTCCGAAAGAGCACCGCCATGTCCCGCATCCCCAGCCGCACCGCGCAGGACTTCGTGCCCTTCGCCACCGCCGCGCTCGACTTCCACCGCTCGATCAACATCCCCGCAGGCCCGCTCGTCGCCGGCCGGGCCGAGCTGGACACCCTGCACGAACACCTCGTCTCCCTGCACGGCCTCCTCGACGCCCATGCCCACCGCACCGGTCCCCTCCTTGCCGCCGAGGGCGACCACCTGCATGCCGCCCGGACTCGTATCTGGCAGGCCGCCGAGCACCTTCATCACGCCTACCACTCAGCCCCGCGCCCCGACACGGGCGAAGTACCGGAGCCGGAAGCGTGCCGGGCAGGGCTGCCCGAGGGCGCTCCGGCGCTGACCGTCTGCCAGCGCCACCAACGCGCCGCGCACCTCGTCCGCCGGCGTACCACCCCGGCGGATCTGCACGCCCCGTTCACCGGCCTCACCCGCCACTGACCCGCCCCCCTCTGGAGAAACGTTCATGCGTACGCGCGCCAGCGCCTCCCACCTGTTCGTCCCCCGCAAGATCTCCCGCGCCCAGCAGCGTTCTGCCCGGTCCGGGTTCGCCGAAGCACGCCGCAAGGCCCGCCACGCGCAGGCCGCGACCCGGCCCCGCACCGAGGAAGCTCTCAACCCGCTGCTGCGGCCGGCATACCCGCCCGCCGGCCGCCCCGGCGGCGCTTCCGCCCGCGGTGGCAGGCTCCGACTGCCCGCTCACCGCATGACCACGGCCACCGTTTCCGGCGCCTACCCCTTCCTCGCCGAGGGCGGGCTCGGCGCCGAGGGCATCTTCATCGGTCGGGACGTCCACGCCGAGGCTGCGTTCTGCTACGACCCGTTCTCCCTGTACAGCAGCGGCCGGGTCGAGGGCTTCACCAACCCGAACGCGGTCCTGGCCGGGATCATCGGCATGGGTAAATCGGCGCTGGCCAAGTCGATCGCCACCCGCGCCATCGCCCACGGCTACCGCATCTACGTTCCCAGCGACCCCAAGGGCGAGTGGACCGCCGTCGCCGAGGCCCTCGGCGGCAACACCATCGCGCTCGGACCGGGGCTGGCCGGACGGTTGAATCCGCTCGACGCGCCGGCCCGCCCGGCTTCGGTGAGCGGGGAGGACTGGGCGGGCGAGGTACGCAAGCGCCGGCTCCTGCTCCTGGCCGCCCTCGCTCGCACAGTCCTCAAGCGCGACCTCTTGCCGATGGAGCACACAGCCCTGGACGTGGCCCTCGACCTGGTCGTCGCCGAAGCCGACGCCGCCGGAACGGTGCCGCTGCTCGGCGGCATCGCGCACACCCTCGGCTCCCCGGAGCGCCTCGACCGGGCCCTCGGCGACGAGAGCGGACGCGTGGGGTCGGCCGCGCAGGACCTCGCCCACGCCCTGCGTCGGCTCGTGCACGGCGACCTCAGCGGCATGTTCGACGCGCCCACGACCGTCGCCTTCGACCCGGCCACGCCGATGCTGTCCATCGACCTCTCGCGCCTGGGCAGCACGGGCGAGGATGTCGCCCTGGTCCTCGCCATGACCTGTGCGAGCGCGTGGATGGAGTCCGCGCTCGCCGACCCCGACGGCGGTCGGCGCTGGGTCATCTACGACGAGGCGTGGCGGGTCATGCGGCACGTTGGCCTGCTGGAGCGGATGCAGTCGCAGTGGAAGCTCTCGCGCGGGCTCGGCATCGCCAACCTCATGATCATTCACCGCCTCAGCGACCTGCTCAGCGCCGGAGACGCCGGCTCGCGCGGCCGGGTCCTGGCCGAGGGCCTCCTCGCCGACTGCTCCACCCGCATCATCTACCGCCAGGAACCCGACCAGCTCGCCGCCGCCTCCTCCCTGCTCGGCCTCACCGGCGTCGAGACCCAGGCCGTCTCCGCCCTCACCAAGGGGCGAGGGCTGTGGAAGGTCGCGGGCCGCAGCTTCATCACCCAGCACCTCCTCCACCCTGCCGAACGCGACCTGTTCGACACCGACGCCCGAATGGGGGCGTAGACGATGCCGCCGGACCGCCACTCGGACTGCCTGACCGAGTTCGCCAAGGCCGTGCCCGACCAGATGCCCGGATGGGGCGCCCACGTCCGGATGCTTCCCGACCCGGACGGCTTCCGCTCTCAGCTCTGGGACCAGCTCGTGCTGGACAGCATTTTCCAGGGAGGTGCCGTCACCGAGGTGGTCGTTCTCACCGGGCCCGACCACGACCGGCTCATCGCCGTTCCCACGCACCGCTCGGACGACCCCGGCTTGGTCCTCGGAGCCCTTCGGCCACCGGACCCGACGGGCACCCTCGACCTCACCCGCAACACCGCACCGGCCTTCGCGGCCCTCGACCTCGATCCCGAGCGGGCCGTGGCCGAGGTGAAAGATGCCTTCCTCCCCGACTATGGGAGGGCACTACTGCGCGTGCAGATCCAGGCGCTGCGGGCAGCGGCGGCTGGCATCGTTCAGGCTTCGGCCGACTGGGACGATATCTCCGGCACCCTCTGCGACGCCGAGGGCTGGCCCATCGACGACAAGGTCTACGCCGACGGAAAGGTCGCCCGCGACGCCTGCGCCTGGACACACGTCGAGACCTTCCTCGCCCACGGCCCCCGCGTCCTGGCCCACACCCGCGAAGCCGCCACCAGCCGCGACTACGACCACGGCCCCGCCAGCACAGACCTGCGCAGGATGCGAGGAATCGACACCACCCTGGAGCGGGCGCAGGCGCTCCAGACCGAGTGGGAGCAGGTCGTGGCGCTCATGGACGGCTCCCAACCCGGCTCACGCGAGCTGTACGAGGATCAGGCCCGCGAGATCCGCAATTCGGAGGGCTGGCACTACGCCGACGAGCTGATCCGTCAGGGTCCTGCGCTGGTCCGAGCCGCCGACCACCTGCTCAGCCGGGCAGACACCGAGCGCCGGGCCGGGGACCTGCGCCGCGACGCCGCCCTGACACGATCAGCGTCCCCGTCGCACACCGGTCCGGCCCCCTCTTCGCCGGCACCGCCGGTACTGCCTCCGGCACCGCGCCGTTCGCGCTGACCCCGGCCCGTATCACCGACCGGCGGCACTCCCAAACCGGCCTCACACCGGAATCCTCCTGGCACGCCGACGGTCCGGCGAGCCCCGCACTCCGCCCAGGCCCGGTGCCTGAACCAGCCCACAGGAGCCGTCCATGCACATCGATAACCCCTTGGTGACCCTCTACCGTGAAGGCTTGCGGGTGAAGGCACGCCTCAACTGGTCCGAGCCGAAGCCTGTCGCCTCTCCCGCCCCGCGGCTGGAACACGGCCTCTCGCCGATCACCGCCCCCTTGCGGCGGCGCTGGGTCGAGTGCACCGCCGAGTTCGGCCTCAGCGACTACTACGTCCACGCCGGCCTCCCCGACGGCAGCGAACTGATCATCTCGCCGCCCCAGGAACCCTCCACCGAACACCCACCGGGCCGGCCGGACAGCTGGACCGTGCTGCACCGCGACGTGGACTCCCGCGAGGAAGTGATCTACGACTCCGCCCCCGACGGCGCGCACGCTCGAAACGGCGCGTCCATTCCCAAGCTCCTCGCCTTCCTCAACGAGCGCCTGGACCTCACCGGAGCACCACCGAGCCCCGAACAGGAGCAGCTGTCCAAGCAGCGCGCCGCCCACACGTTTCTCCAGCAGGCAGGGTTCCTCCCTGGTGAAGTCCACGATGGCGAACAGCACTACCGACTGCCCTCCACCCTCGACCCGGCCGAGGAACAGCGGGCAGTGACCTGGGCCCTGGACCGGCTGGACGAGGTGGACGTCCCGACGTCGTACGACGACTCGCTGCTCCGGTCACCCGAGACGGCGTGGACGGACGAGCCCAGCCTCGGCGACCGGCTCGGTGAACTGGCCGGGACCGTTGAGGCGGCGACGCATACGCGGCAGGTGCTCGCCTCCCTGAGCGAGGTCACCGATCCGGCCGACGGCGTGCTCCGGCACGTCGTCGAGATCCTCAACGCAACCGCCGCCACCTGGGAGAACCTCGGCCGGCCCGCCGCACACGCCATCCGTCTCCGCGACACCGCCGAACATCTCCAGCTCCAGATGATCAAGCTGCTCGGGCTCGGGTCAGACATGGCCGACAGCGCCGCCGAACGCCCCAGCACACCACAGGCTTCAGCCGCTCGGACCGCATCCACGCCCCGGACCCGGGCGGCACGCGCATCCTCACCAGCCACCGCTCAGCACCACCCCACAGCAGCCACGGCCGCATCCCCGAACAGCCGTACCCCACCCCCGGCAACCCCGGACGGCACCACACGACACCGATAGGCCATCAACCCTCGGCCGCACCGCGCGCAGCCCTTCCTCGTCCCTCAGCCCGGATCGGATGGTCCATGCCATGCCCACCCACTACGACACGCTCCCCGACATCGCCGTCGGCCACCACCCGCTCCACGGCATCGTCGCCGCGAACCCCACGCAAGGTCCCGACATCGAGCAGGCGTTGCAGCATCACGGCTTCCACCACGTCCCCGGCCAGCCGACTCTTTTCGCTCTGGCCGACCAGCAGCGTGACGGGCACGGCCGCACCCTCCGCGCCATCTCGGCACTCCGCGCCGCCGGCTACCTCATCGACGTGGACGCCGGCTTCGACCCCACCCCCGCCGACACCGGTCCGGACATCGCGTTCGTCGAGCATGACGGGCTCGGCATCATCGCGGCCACCGGGCCGCCCTTCTCCGAACGCGAAAGCCGCCGACTCCTGGAGGAGCACGGGTGGAGCCTCGACTCCCGGCTCGGCGTCTACTCCCTGCCTGCGGCGACAGAACGCAGCGAGGCCCTGGCCAGGGTCGCCGCCGCCACCGTGGCCGTGTCCCGATCCGGTCTCCAAGCCGCAGTCGAACCCGGCCTCGCCCGCGATGTGACAGCGCGACACCGCAGCCTCCACGAGCCATCCACCGCAAGCCGCAGCACCACCGTGCCTCTCCCCGCCAACAGCCAGTCCGCCACCGCTTCCCGCCATCACCGATAGGAGTTCCGCCTTGCCCCAAGCAGCAGAGCCGTTCATGCCGATCCGGCACGCCATCACCGGCGAAATCACCACCACCAGCTACAACAACGCCGCCCGGCAGATCCTGCTCCAGGACGGCTTCGAAGAGGCGCCGACCTGCGTCTGTCGAGCGACGGACCCCGGTACGGAGCCAACCCGGCCGCCCAGGCAGCCGGCGAACTGCTCATCGCCGGCCACCCCGTGCACCTGGACCGCGACCTCGGCCGACCGGTGAGCGACGCCGGTACGCCCCGGTTGGCCCGGCCTCCGATGCCGGCACAGCCCCTGACCCGCTCCGGAGCGGCCAGCCTCTCCAGGACATCACCAACCCCGTTCCAAGCCATACCTGTTGAAGGGGCCTCGTTTTGACCACACCCGGAACGCCTACCAGTCCGGCGCGCACCAAGGGCGGCGAACTGCGGGCCAAGGTGGCCCGACTGCTGGCCGACCGGCCGGCGGACACGCTCACCATCGGCGACATGGCCAGGCAGCTTGGCCACTCCCACGGCGCCGTCCGCAACGCCGCCCTCACCCTGGTCACACGCGGCGAAGCCGACCAAGGCGCCGGCACCGGGCAGCCGAAGTTCCGTGCGAACGCGAAGACCGCCGCAGCCGCGCAGACCGCTGTGATCAGCCCACCGGGCACCCACTCTCCCCGCGCCCAGGCCGCCACCGCCCGCACGACCATGCCCGCAGCCACCAAGCCCCGGCAGACGGGGCCGCTCCGCCGGGCGGGGGGCCAGGTCTACCACCCCCGGGAGCTGGCCGATCTGCCCGACGTCGAAGCGCTGAACCGTCTGCGGAACGCTGACGTGCCGGTACTGCTCTACGGCCCCCCGGGCACCGGCAAGACGAGTCTGGTCGAGGCGGCGTTCCCGGACCTGCTCACCGTCGCCGGTGACGGCGACACCACGGTCGGCGACTTGATCGGCGAGTACACACAGGCCGACAGCGGAGGCTACGTCTTCCAGTACGGTCCGCTGGTCACGGCGATGACCGAGGGCCGCGCCCTGCTGATCGACGATGCCACCCTGATCTCACCGATGGTCCTGGCGGCGCTGTATCCGGCGATGGACGGGCGCAGGCAGATCCAGGTCAAGGCCCACAAGGGCGAGACCATCAGGGCCGAGCCCGGCTTCTACGTGGTGGCGGGCCACAATCCGGGCGTCCACGGGGCGGTGCTGACGGAGGCGCTGTCGTCCCGGTTCAGCGTGCAGATCCAGATCGGCACGGACTATGACCTCGCTCTGGCCTTGAAGATCGATGCCCGGGTGGTCCGGGTCGCCCGGCACCTCGCCCACCAGGTCGAACTCGGCGAGCTGGGCTGGGCCCCCCAGCTGCGGGAGCTGCTGAGCTATCAGAAGACCGAGGCCGTCCTCGGCACCAGGGCCGCGCTCGCGAACCTGGTCGGCATCGCTCCTCCGGAGGATCGCGATGCCGTCGCCGACGCCGTCACCAAGACCGTCGGCGTGAAGAAGATCGCGCCCCTCACCCTCGGCAAGCAGCTTCCCACCTCAACCGCCTCAGTTGCCCGGCAGCCCTCGGGCAGCGCCGGCTCCGCGCACCGGGGCCGCTCGCGATGAGCGTTCACCAGCACGTGCAGGCCGCCACCACGCCGGACGACGACGCCGACCTCGCGCGATGGGACGACGACGGCGCCCCGCCCGCACACCCCCGCACCTCCCCGGCCGCGTGGCTGCGCGTCGGAGCCGAACTCGGCGACCGGCTGGTCGCCCTCTCCGGCCGCCAGGACCTCCTCGTCACCTGCCGCCCCGGCACGCGCAGCGGCGCACCGGCCGCCTATTTCCCCACTCTGGGCGAGGTCGAGTTCGACGCCGGCCTGTTCGCCCCGCTGAAGCCCCACGAGATCCATCCGCGGATCGTGGGCGACGAGGAGCGGTATCCCGCCGCCTGGGGTGTGTTCGTCCACGAGGCCGCGCACGCGGCACACTCCGTCTGGGTGGCGCCTGCCGGAGCGGACCCCCGTGTCGTGGAGGCCGCGCTCCTGCTGGAGGAGAGCCGGGTCGAGGGCGCCCACCTGGTCACGCGGCCCACGGACCGCCCGTACTTGCGCACCAGTGCCCGGACCCTGGTGATGCCTGACATCGCCAACCCGACCTTCCAGGGCGTCGAGCAGGCCGCCGCCGTGGCGGCCCTGATCCTCGGCCGCCGTGACGTCGGCATCCTGGACGCCGGCGAGACCCGCGCCGTCGCCGATCTGTGCGAATCGGTGCTGGGCCTCGATCTGCTGACCACCCTCACCCGCATCTGGACCGCGGCTCACCGGTGCGCCGACCACGACGCCACGGCCATGCTCACGCGCGGGCAAGAGTGGTGCGATGCTCTGGACGCCGCGGCCCCCGCCCGACCCGTGCCCGCGAACCTCACCGATCTGCTGTCCGGCGCCGTCAAGGTCGTCATGGACAGCACGGCGGCCACCGACGCCGCCGACCTCGCGGCACAGTCTGCGGCGGACAGCGCCATGGAGGCGAAGTCCAAGGCGCAGGCTGAGGACCGCGCCCAGCGGGCCGGCCGGCGACGCGCAGCCGCCGCCACCGCCAAGAGCGTCTTCAACACCCGCGGCACCACCGTCAACCCCGACGGCACGCCGGCGCCCTACGGTTCGCCGGTCACCGGCACTCGCAGGCCGACCGCCGCAGAGCAGAGTGCCGCCGCGCGCCTGAGCCGCGCCCTGCGCGCCGCCGCCTACCGCGAGCGTGTCGAGGAACGGACCACCAGCCCCACCCCGCCCGGCCGCCTCAACATGGGTCGCGCCCTCGCCCGCGACGCCCAGCGCGCCGCCGGATCGCTACCCACCGCCGAGCCGTTCACCCACACCCGCCGACGCACCTCCCCCACCCCTCCGCTGCGCGTGGGGATCGCCGTCGACGTCTCCGGCTCCATGCGTGCCGCCTGCGCACCCGTCGCGTCCGCTGCCTGGATCGTGGCACGCGCAGCAACCCTGACCGACCCCGACTCCCGTACCGCCACCATCGCCTACGACCATCACCTCACCGCACTCACCCGTCCCACCCACCGAGCACCGGAGCACGTGACAACCTTCGATGCCAACGGCGCCAGCCACAACCTCGGCGACGCCATCGACGCACTCGACCACGGCCTCGAACTCAGCCGCCCCGGCACCGGCCGCCTCCTCGTCATCGTCACCGACGCCCAGTACCGCAGCGACGAAACGGCTCACGCCGTCACCCGTGTCAAGCAGCTCACCACCGCCGGCTGCGCCGTACTCCAGCTCACCCTCACCCCGAAGTCCCGCCACCTGCCGGGAACCACCCTGCTGCACCTCCCCCATCCCTTCAGCGCTCCCGCCGCCATCGCCGCAGCAGCCACAGACGCCATCCGCAGGACACGCTGACAGAGCGCAGAAGAACGTCAGGTCCCATCCGCTGCCGAGCGCGTTCAGCGACTCGTACCGCTCAAGGGCCTTGCCCACCCCACGCGCGGAGATGTCCCGCGGGGAGCGGCCCATCCGGTCCAGCTCCGAGATCCGCTTCCGGGCGAGGACGACGACCAGTTGCTTCAGCACAGTTACCCCGGGCAGCACCACCTTCTTGTCCACCAGACGGTTGGTGCCGTCACGCGCACAGCGAATCGCGAGTTTCCGGTCCAGCTGTCGAGTATCGAGTTCGTGCACGGCTATCAGCGATCTCCGGCCGTACCAAATCCCGAATCCTGCGGATTCTCCTACCTGACAGCCCGGACCGCGGGCTCTCGTTCGCCGTTCCCCGACGAGGTAGATGCCGTGATCGCTCACCTGAAGCACGCCAGCAGTACCGCTGACGTGCTCGCCGACCTGTACGGGACGGATGAGCGGAGCCGTCGCATCCGTCCGAGGTTGATCGGAGGCGACGGGCACGGTGCCCCGGTCGACCTCCTCGCCGAGGTCGGTCCTCTTGCCCTGGGGCAGGCGCTCGACGCTCCGGTCGCACTTCTCGCGGGCCGTGCGCCTCAGCGGCCAACGTGGCTCTGCTCGGTTCGGTCGGACCCTTGTCGGCCTGATCTTTCTGACGAGCAGTGGGCCGCGGTCGCCCGTCGGCTGGTCGCGGCGACCGGTATCGCTCCGTACGGCGACCCTGACGCCTGCCGGTGGATCGCCCTTCGTCTTCAACCCCGGCAGGTGCATGTTGTGGCGACCGTCGCCCGCGAGGACGGCGGGCTGCACCACGGCTACCGCGATGTCTTCCGGCTCCAGTCCGAGTGCCACCGGATCGCGGCCGAGCTGGGGCATCTTTCCACCGCCTCCCCCAGTACCACCCCCCGTTCCCAGGAGGCCCTCGTGCCCGCTCCGATCACCATCTCCTCCGAGCCCAGCGGCAGCGTCGTAGTGAAGGGGGCCAACGACGATGTCGCCGCCATGTTGCTCAAGCACGCCGGCTTCCAGCAGATCGACGACTGGCACGGCCGGCGGCACCGTCTCCCCACCACCACGCCGGCCGCCCAACGGATAGCCGTCTCCAGCCATGCGGCCGAGATGCTCCGCGCCGCCCGCTACGACGTCGAACTCGCACCGATCCTTGATGCGGCTCAGGCGAGCACCCCAGTGCGCCCCCTTGAGCACTACGCCGCCGGGGCTGCGCTTCTCCAGATCACCGATGCCATCAGGGCCGCCGAAGACGGAACGGGTCTCCGGGACGTGGCCGAGCAGCTCCTGCACCCCGAGCACGGAGCGCTCGAACGGGTCCGGGAAGCACTGGAAGCTGTCGGCCAGCACATCACGGACCTCGATGACGAGGCGTACGAGCTGGCCGACCGGTTCGGTGTCGCCGCCGACTTCGTCAGCACGGCGCAGGCAGAACTTCGCGGCTCGGAAACCGAAGTGGAGGGCGTCGGGGCGCAGACCGGCTCATCGGTCTGGACGGAGGAGCGCTCCTTGGTCCAGAGGGCAGCGCTGGCCGTTTCGCCTGCGGTGGTCAAGACGGAAGTCGCCTCGACTGCAACGGTCGAGGTGGCAGAGGCTCGTGTGAATGTCCGTCCGTCGCGTGCTTCCGGTCCGCGGCGGTGACCGGGGTGATCTCTTCCTTCGTGTCGTCTCCCGGTCTGGGGCGTACGTACCTGATGCGGGCGGCGGATGCTCTGGCCAGTTCGACGGCGACCTACGCCATCCCGCTACTGGTGCTGGTCACCACCGGCTCCACCGCCCTGACCGGGCTCGCCTTCCTTCTGGAATGGGCGCCGAGGCTGGCCGCCTTCACCTTCGCCGGGGCCCTCGTGGACCGGTGGAGTGCCGACTCCGTCTTCCGTGCGTCGAACTCGGTACGAGCTTGTCTCGTCCTCCTGACCGGGGCGGCGCTGCTGGTCCTCCCGACCGCGGGCACGGTGACGACCGGGGTGGTGCTGGCCTTCAGCGCGGTCTCCGGACTGCTGGCCGAGGTCTCGTTCGTCGCGGTGGAGACCCTCGGTGTCGCTATCGGCCGCGGTCTGGGGGCTGAGGCGCACCGTGTGCAGGCGACGCAGACCGGCATTGATCAAGGAGCTGTGCTCGTCGGCCCGCTTCTCGGCGGGTTGCTCCTGCTGGCCGGCCCTTCGGTGATGATGGCCGTGGTCGCGCTCCTGTCCCTGGTCGCGACCGTTACCGCGTCCGGTGTCACGCAACCGGCTCGCCACGCGACGGAGCCGAGCAGTCTGGCTGCCGGGTGGAAGGTTCTTCGTCGTACGCCAGCGCTGGTCTGGCTGGTCGTGGGCCTGGCGGCATCGAATCTGGCCACCGGCGTCCTGCAGGCCGCCGCCCCGATCACGGTCCTTCACCAGTTCCACTCGTCCACCGCGTTGGTGGGTTCGGTGTGGAGCGCTGCAGCGGTGGCGTCCCTGCTCGCGGTCTGGGTGAGCCGGCGTGCGATTGACCGGTTCGGGACGTGGGCGGTGGGTGCCGTGGCCGCCGCGCTGGCCACCAGTGCGTGCCTGGTCACCGCGCTAGCGCCGAACTTCGTCACGTACACCGTTGCGGTGGCGGTGGTCATGGCCGGTGAGGGCGCGCTGACGGTGGTGCTGCGCACGTTGCGGTCCCGACTGATCCCTGCGGCGGCGTTCGGTTCCACGCTGGCGGTGACGATCCTCCTGGTACTGGTGCCGCTTCCGCTGGCCGGCGCCTTGGTCGCCCTCGTTCCGCCCGCCGGGCTTCCTCACCTGCTGCTGGCCTGTGCCGTGCTCCAGGGTCTGGTCCTCGGCGCCTGTTTCACGGGGCTGCGGCGGCAACGGGTCGCCTGCGAGCCGCACCGGCAGCGGGACGCGCATCTGCGCCCCGAGCGTGCCCAGCCGGTCGGCACGCCGTGACGGCCCACTGAGCGACCCGTTCCCCTCTTCCTCCTCTCCCTGTCTGCCTGTTGTCCGTTCGTTGTCCCTTCCTGGAGGTTCTCCATGTACCGCTCCACCGTTCCGCTGCTCATCGTCGTCGGAGGTTCCGACCCGGTGTATCGCGGCTACTGCGTCGAGCAGGCCGCTGCCGCTTACCCGGTCGCGTTGATCGACACCAAGGCCCCGTCCCTGCGGCCGGGACTGGTGCTCGACTACGAGGTCGCCGACACCCACGACCCGCAGTCCGTGGTCGCCGCCGGCCTCGCCCTGGCCGCGCGCCATCCCATCGCAGGCGTGGTCACGTGGGATGAGTACGCGCTCGTGCCCACCGCGGAACTCGCCGACCGGCTCGGCGTACCCGGCAACACCCCGGAGGCCATGAACGCATGCCGGGACAAGGCGACCAGTCGTCGTCTGTTCGCCGAGCACCAGGTGCCCTCGGCCGCCTCCACCCGGGTCGACACCCTGGTCGAAGCCACGGCTGCCGCGCTGCGGACCGGGTTCCCGGTCGTCCTGAAGCCCGCCTCGCACGCGGCCAGCATCGGCGTCGTGCGCGTCGACACCGTCGAACAGCTGCCCGCTGCGTGGGAGTTCGCTGCCACTGGTGCGGACGAGCAGGGTCCGGAGGGCAGCGGGGTGCTGGTCGAGGAGTACCTGAGCGGGCCCGAGATATCGGTGGAGTGCGTCACGCGGCACGGTGTCACCACCGCGCTGGCCGTCACCCGCAAGGAGGTCGCCTTCGAACCGTACTTCGAGGAGGTCGGCCACACCCTCGATGCCGGTGACCCGTTGCTGCCGGAGGTCGCGCCCGTAGCCGTGCGGGCGGTCCAGGCCCTCGGGATCACGGAGGGTATCCAGCACGTCGAGATGCGCCTGACTCCGACCGGTCCCCGGATCATCGAGGTCAATTCCCGTATCGGCGGTGACCTGATCGGGAAGCTGGTGGGTCTCGCCACCGGTCTCGACCTGCCTCGCATCGCCGCCGATGTCGCGTGCGGCAAGGTGCCCGATCTGACCCGCACGAAGCACGCGACCGCCGCGATCAAGATCGTCTATCCGCCCGCGAGCGGCACCCTCACGGCACGGCACCTGCCTATCGCGCCCGGTCCTGTGCGTCCGTGGCTTCATCAGGTGACGTGGCTGCGTGACTGCGGGGAGCGCGTTGTCCTTCCGCCGGCGGGCGACCTCGACACCAGCCGGATCGGATGGTTCGTCGTCACCGCCGACACCCCCAGCGCAGCCCGCCAGCGGCTCGCCGCCCTCACCGACGCCCTGACCCTGACGGTCGGGTCCAGTCCCGGGGACCACCGTGCCTGAGTACTACTCCAGCATCGGCGAGGCCGTCGCCGCCGCGATGCAGCACAACATCCGCCTCACCTACGGCCTCCGCGCGCCGGCGGGCGAAGCACCTCTCCAGGTCCGACACCTGCCTCCCCCGCCGACGGCCCCGTACTCCGTGCCCGGGATGCTCTCCCGTCTCACCGCGACCGCGGAGCCCGCCGAGATGGCGGCGATTATCGAAGAAGTCAACGGATCGCTGATCGGGGCACTGCCACAGCTGACCGAGCTGGTCGCCGCTGCCGCCGACTGGACCCGGGCCCGTCTCACGCTCGATGATCCCGACCGCAGCCCGGTATTCGATACGTGGACACGGCTGGCGGCGGCACACGCCATGCTCGAAGACGTAAGGGAGCAGCTGGAGTTCGCCGAAGACGGCATCGCGGCAAGTCCGGCCGAGCGCACCGACCCGAAGCACCACCGGATGGTCAACGAACTGCGGAGCAGGGAACTCCTCGCGGATGTCATGGGGCCCGGCCCGCAGCAAGCGGACCCGGTCCTCGAAGGTGCTTCCCGGGAAACCTTGCGCCAACAGGCAGCGCGCACCACCTCACCTCACGCCGGCCCGATCCCTGCGGCTACGCCCCCGAGTTCCACCTCACCGCATGCGGTCCCTGCGCCACTTCGCGCGTCCCGCAGCCGATAGCCCGCACCAATCAAACGGAGTTCCGTGATGACCAGCAGAAGAGCGTCCCGCGCCCTTGCCGCCCCTTTCGCCCGCGCACCTCCTGGACCCTCCATGCCCCTACCGCGTACCAGCGCGCCCTCGACCACCACCGGGTCGGACGCGCTCCTCTATACCCTGTTCGCAGCCCTCGGCACCGCCATAGCCTTCGGCTCCCTGGCCTGGCTGACCGGTAACCTCACCAACTCCCTTGTGGGCGAGGGACCGTGGGCCCACTACGACGCCACTGCGGCTCTGCTGCACCCCGAGGCGCTGTGGCCCGATCTGGACACCGCCACCCTGCTCGTCAGTGTCCGCATCATTCCCGGCCTGCTGGCCCTGTCCCTGGTCACTACCGGCGTCGTCCTCTGGATGCGCAAACGTGCCGGTTCGACGACCGGGCTCGCGCGCAAGGCCGACCTCGCTCCGCTGCTGGGCAATGAGATCACCGCGAAGGCCCGTGACCTGCGCCCGTCCCTGAACGAGCGGGAGAGTAAAAGAGGTCGCGGCTGCTGATCGCGGCATCCTGCTCGGCACCTTGGAGCCGGGCCGGGCCGAGGTCCGGGCGTCCTGGGAGGACGTGCTCGTCGCGATCATGGCGCCGCGCAGCGGGAAGACGTCCGGACTCGCCATTCCGGCGATCCTTTCGGCCCCCGGCCCGGTTCTGCTCACCAGCAACAAGGCCGCGAACGACGCCTTCACCGCGACCGTCGACGCCCGCGCCGAAGTCGGCACGGTTTGGACCCTCGACCCGCAGCAGATCGCCCACCACCCGCGTCGGATGTGGTGGGACATCCTCGCCGACGCCCGCGACCTGGCCGGGGCTAAGCGCCTGGCCGGGCACTTCGTGGCCGCGAGCGTGGACGAGTCCAACGGGTCCGACTTCTGGTCCACCGCCGCCGCCAACACGCTCGGCGCCCTCTTCCTCGCCGCCGCCAGCCACCGACGCCCGGTCACCGACGTGCTGGCCTGGCTCGCCTCACCCAACGACCGCACCCCGGTGGACCTGCTCACCGACGCCGGCCACGACGCCGTCGCCGCCCAGCTCCAGGGCACCGTCTCCGGCGCCACCGAAACCCGCGACGGCATCTACGAGACGGCGAGGCAGTACGCGAGCTGTCTCCTCGACCCGGACGTCGCCGCCTGGGTCACGCCCACCGCAGACCTTCCCCAGTTCAAGCCATACGCCTTCGCCACCTCCCGCGACACTCTGTACCTGCTGAGCAAGGACGGCGGGGGCAGCGCGTCCGCGATCATCGCTGCCGCCGCAGACGCGGTGATGCGCGCGGCCGTCGTCGTCGCCGAGCGCTCCGGTGGCCGGCTCGACCCGCCCGCGCTGTGCGTGCTCGACGAAGCCGCCAACGTGTGCAAGATCAGCGACCTGCCCGATCTGTACAGCCACTTGGGCAGCCGAGGCGTCATCCCGATCACGATCCTGCAGTCCTACCGGCAGGGTCAGCGGTGCTGGGGCGAGGCTGGGATGGACGCCCTCTGGTCCGCCGCCACCATCAAGATCGTCGGGTCCGGCATCGATGACGCGGATTTTGCCGACCGTCTCAGCCGCCAGGTCGGTGACCACGACGTCCAGACCGTCTCGGTGTCCACGAGCGAGGGCGGCAAGTCCACCTCGGTGAGCATGCGCACGGAGCGAATTCTGCCTCCGGACGCGATCCGTGCCCTGCCCAAGGGCAAGGTGCTGCTGCTGGCCACCGGACTGCGCATCGCCACGCTCAGCATCCGGCCCTGGTACAAGGAGCCTTCCGCCAAGGTCATTGGCCCGGCCTCCGCGCGGGCGACGAAGGCCATCACCGAACGCGCCCTGGCCAAGGCCGAGGCCGGCGACGACTTCGGGCTGACGGCATGAGCGCCCCGGCACTCAAGGTGCTTTCGCTCGGCGCCGGCGTGCAGTCGACCTGCCTGCTGCTGCTGGCGGCCGAGGGCCACCTCCCGAAGCTGGACGCGGCGATCTTCGCGGACACGGGCTGGGAGCCGCGTGGCGTCTACGACCACCTCGACCGGATCGAGTCCGAGGTCGCGAAGCCCGCCGGAATTCCGATCCTGCGGGTGTCGTCCGGAAACATCCGCTCCGACGCGCTCGACCCCGCCAAGCATTTCGCTTCCATGCCCCTGCACATCCTCAATGCCGATGGCGGTGAAGGTATGTCGCGGCGACAGTGCACGGGGCAGTACAAGGTCCGCCCGATCAAGGAGAAGGTCCGCGAGCTGCTCGGCTACCCGCACCCGCAGCGTATCCCCGCCGGAATGCACGTCGAGCAGTGGATCGGCATCTCTGTGGATGAGTTCCACCGGGCCAAGGACGCCGACGTTGCCTACATGAAGAACCGCCACCCGCTGATCGAACTCGGCTTCTCACGGTCGGACTGCCTGCGGCTGCTGCGCTCCAGGGGCTTCGGCCAGACCCCCAAATCCGCCTGTCTGGGGTGTCCCTACCACGGCAACTCGCAGTGGCGGGCCCTTCGCGACGAGTCCCCCGAGGAGTGGAAGGACGTTGTGGCCTTCGATGCGGCGATCCGCTCGGGCAACGCCCGCGCAACCGCCGAGGGCAAGCCCCTGCTCGGACAGGCATACCTGCACCGAAGCCGCCGCCCCCTTGACCAGGCGCCAATCGACCGGGTCACCGCCCACGAGTGGTCCGGGCGGCAGACCGACATCTTCGACGCGGTCGCCGACGCCGAGCTGGAGAACGGCGAGCCGGACGGCTGCTCCCCCTGGTCCTGCCGATCCGTCACCCCCGTTCAGACCGATCACGGCCTCGCTTCCTAACACCTCATCACTGCCTGGGAGTTGCATGTGTACTCGCACCGCCGCCCTTCCCCTTCGGCTCGTTCCGGAAGGCTGATGCGATCACCGGCTGTGCAGATCGGCGGCCAGTGGTGGCTCGCCGGCACGGCCGGGGCCGTACGGGCCGACGACCCGGACTTCGTCAGCGCCCTGGACGCATTGGCCACGGCCGCAGCCGCCGCCGACCTGACGGTCGCTGATCTCCGCACCCGCACCGCCATACCTCCGGCGCTGAGCAGTCGGCGATGACACCGCTGCAGAGGGCCGAGCAGGCGGTCCTCGGCGCGGTGCTCCTGGACCCGGGCCAGCTCGCCCACCTCGGCTGGCTCGCCCCGGAGCACTTCGACCGGCCTGTTCATCGTGCCCTGTTCACCGCGCTGCGCAAGCTGCACACGGGCGGTCACCGCGCGCTGACCACACAGGGTCCTGTTCCGCTGTCGTGGGTCACCGACGCGGTCACCGAGGCCAGCCGCCACGTCCGGGGCCTGACCGCACCGTACGCCCACATCCTGGCATCGGCCTGTCCGCGCCCCGAGAACGCACCCGTGTACGGGCGGATGGTGCTGGAGGGCGCCATCCACCGCACGGTCGCCCAGCACGCGGTGCGCCTGCACCAGGCGGCCCGTGCCGATGCGCTCCAAGGCCAGGTCGAAGGTGCCCTGCACCGGGCGGACATCCTGGCCGGGGTGCTCGGCGACCTGGCGCAGCGATGGGGCACCGAGCCCCGGCCGGTCCCGGCCGTCTCCCCACCGTCCCCGGCCCGCAAGTCCCCCGTCCGCTCGGAGGCCGCCGAGGACGAGAGGTTCCTGCTGGCCGTCCTGGCGGACCGGCCGAAGGCCATGGATGAAGTGATGAGCTGGCTGCGGCCGGACGACTTCACGGGCCCGGCCCACGGGCAGCTCTACCGCTGCCTCGGTGCCCTGCACCACCGCGGTGAACCCGTCGACCGCCTCACCCTGCTCTGGGAGGCCCAGCGGCGCGGGCTCCTGGCCGACGGCACGCTCACGACGGAAGATCTCGCCGCGATCTGCGACGACGTCGGTGCCGGCGACGCCGCCTGGCTCGGCGAGCGAGTCCTGCGTTCCTCCGTCACCCGTACCGCAGCGGCATCCGCCGAGGAGGTACGGGTTCTCGCCGAGAACGAGGCTCTGTCGCCGGGCCGGCTCATCAACCACGCCCTGCATGCCCTCGGCCCGCTCGACGAGGTACGTGCTCGCTGGCAGAGCGCCACCGGCCGCTCGCCGGCCGTGGCATCCGGCAGTACGCCGGCCCCGGCCGGGCCTCCGGCGGAGCGGACGCACGCCGCTCTCGCCCGCAGCACGCCGAAGCCTCTCCCACGTGCCGGAACACCGCCCGGCCCGGTTGCCGCCCCTGCCGCGACGCGACCGTCCGCACGCGGCCACCACTGACACACGCCTCGCATCTCCCGTCTGGACCGATGATGAACAACACCCCCAGCTCCGACATCCGCTCCATGCGTGCCATCGCGGTGGCCCTCGACGCGCAGCGCGGTAACCTTCCCGACCTCGCGGACCCCCTTCGCTCACCGGCCCTGGGCGACGTCGCCCGGCAGATCACCGCTGTGGGCCAGCTGATCGCCGACATGGGTCACGAGACCCTCTTCGCCGATGCCCGGGACCAGGAAGCTCACGCCCCGAGGGTGATCGCCGGCTACTCCGCAGCCGTGAGGCCCACCAGCGAGGCCGCCTCCGCCCTCGGGCGGGTTGCCGAGCAGCTCGCCTTTCTCGACCGGACTGAACACCTGCGCGATCAGCCCGACGCCGACGACGCACGGGAGGCTGCGGTAGGCGTGATCGACGAGGCACTCGGCACCGCTCAGACAACTCTCCGCGCTGCCGCCGACTCACTTCGCGCAGCGGCGATGACCGTCTCTCCGCCGTCCGTCCGGCTTCGGGCCGCTCTCAGCCGGTCCACGGCCGTACCCTCCGTCACAGCCCCGGACCCCGCCCCACCCCGGATGCCGGCAGGTCCCGCGAGCCCGGCCCGGCGGGGGCGGTGACATGCCCGCCGACGCCGAAGGCCCGCTGATCGGCTCGCTCTGCTCCGGCTACGGCGGTCTCGACCTCGGGGTCCAGTCCGCCCTCGGCGGCACCCTGGCCTGGCACGCGGAGATCGATCCGGGCGCCTCACGCATCCTGGCCCGTCACTGGCCGACCGTCCCCAACTTCGGCGACATCGCTGTCGTCGACTGGTCGACCGTTCCCCGTGTGTGCGTCCTGACGGCGGGCTTCCCCTGTCAAAGACGTCTCGGTCGCCGGCCGCCGCGCCGGACTCAACCCCTCCACCCGTTCCGGGCTGTGGCTGCACGTCGCCAGTGCTCTCGCGGCCCTCCGACCCTGCCTTGTGGTGATCGAGAATGTCCGCGGACTCCTCACTTCCCCCGCCAGTTCCCCTGGCGACGTGGAACCCTGCCCGTGGTGTCTGGGAGACACCCCAGGCCAGCCTCCTTTGCGGGCACTCGGTGCCGTACTCGGCTCCCTGGCCGACCTCGGGTACGACGCGCAGTGGCTCGTGCTTCGTGCCTCCGACGTCGGGGCCCCACACCGGCGCGAGCGAACCTTCCTCACCGCCTGGGCCGCCGACCACCCTGCTCAAGACCCCGGCCAGCAGCCTGGGCGGGAACGGCGGGTCGCAGCACCCCACGAATCCGAAGTACGGGGGCCACGATCCGAACCTGGCCGACAAGATCGAGTGGCTCCTGCCGACCCCGAAGGCGTCGGACGGGACCAAGGGCTCACCCAACCAGCGCCACGGCAACGGGGACATGACCCTGCCCAGTGCGGCGGCCTCCCTCTCCCCCGGCACCCCGCGCCCGCGCACCCCGAAGAGCCGACGCCCTCTTCCGCCCGAGACGACACCACCGCTCTGGACGGACCCAACGACCCCACCCCCGGCAGCCGGCCCTACGGACGGTGGGGACCGTACGAAGCCGCCATCACCCGATGGGAGACGCTCACCCGCCCCGCCCCGGCACCCACTGATCCGGCAGGCCGGCTCCGGCCCGACTTCGTGGAGTGGATGCAGGGGCTGCCGGCCGGATGGGTCACCGCCACCCCCGGTCTCGGACGCCCCGCGCAGCTCACCGCCCTCGGCAACGGAGTCGTCCCCCAGCAGGCCCACGAAGCCCTGCGGCTGCTGGCCCCACCCTTCCCCCGCTGTCCGCGCTGCGCGGCGACGTAGTGCTCCTCTACCCGGCCCTTCCGGCCGGGCCAAATCGCCGTTCGTCCCAATCCTTTTGCACATGTCGCCGTCTCACAGATGGAGCAGGAACGTATGCCCGACACCAGCACGCCCACCCCCGAACCGTTCCGCGTTGCCGACGCCGATCTCGACGACCTCGCGAGCACCCTCGCCAGGACCGTGTCCGAGGTCAGGCAGCACGGCGTCATCCTCGACCGCCTCGGTTCCGAACCCCCGCCCTCTGCCATCCCCGGCCAGGCCGCTCCTGCCCGGAGCGAGGAGCCGACCTCGCTGTTCGTCGTCGCCCTGGCGGGCGAGGCGTACGAGACCGAGCTTGCGGCCCTCAGCGACTGGGTGAACTACCTTCTCCTCCCGGTCTACGGGCGGGAGATCAGCACGACCCGGCCATGGTGCGCGCAGTGGCACGAGCACCCCGAAGCCGTCGCGCGGCTGCACGCGCTGTGGCTCGCATGGCAGCAGCTCACCGACATCGAAGCCGGCCTGTCCGGGCCCTCGACCTGGCACCGCGACCACCTCGACCAGACCCTGGCCCACCTGCGGGCTCCCGACGGCCCCTTCGCCGCCTGCACGACGAGCCCGTCCCGGCCCAGCCACCGCGTGCTCACCACCCCCGCCCCCGAACCGCCCGAGGAGGCAGCGTGATCATCGCCCCCGACCTCCGCACCCGTGCCAGGGGGACCTCGTGAGCCACGCCAGCTTCGCTTTCGCCGCACACCCGGACGCCATCACAGACCTTCGTGACCTCCCGGACCACATAAGGGACTTGGCTGTACTTGAGCTCCAGAACCTCGTCCATGGCAGCCACGACTGCCTGCCGCTGAAGGGTCGTCTCGCCGGCTACCACAAGGTGTACGTCGACCCCGCCGTCTCGTACAGGATGGTCATCCAGTTCCGCCCGGCCCCGCCTACCTCGGCCCACAGGCGCGAGGTTTACCTCGTCGCCGCCGGCAGCCGCAGGGACTACGCCGTCTACCGCACCGCGCAATTGCGCACGGGCGCCATCCAGGAGCACCCGCCGAAGACCGCCGCCGAAGCGCGCGTGCGTGCGGCCCGCTCCCGCTCCCTCCACGCCACCGCTCAGCGCCTGCCCGCTTCGGTATCTCCCACGCCCGAGGGCCGGCCTGCCGCCGCACCCCTTCGAAAGGTTCCCCAGCGATGAGCACCACCGAGAACTCCCTGACCCGCTACGAGCTGGCCGAACGTCTCACTGCAGCGGCCCACAGCGTCTCCAGCATCCTGACCACCGAATTCCCGACCGCCGCGAACCGGTCCTACCTGCACCCCGTGCTGGGCCAGCTGGCCGCCGGCCCTCGTGTCATCGGTGAACTGAACGACCGGTTCGAAGAACTCGTGACCGCCGAGCCCAGCCTGGTCACCCCGGCCGGCCTGTTCACCCTGGCCTCCTACGCCTCCGCCCTGGGCTGGCTCACCGAGTCCGTCACCGAGCTAACCGTTGCGGTCGATCGGATCTGCACCCGTGTGGGCATCCCCACCACGCCCCGCACCCCGGATACCGACGGAACCGCCGGTACCGGCCCGGACGAAGAGAACGACACCTTCGACTTCACGTTCAGCGCGCTGGAACTGGCGGCGATCCGGACCGCGGCCGAAGCTGCCGGCCTCACCCCGGTCGACTATGTCGAAGTCCTCTCCCAGGCGCTGCTCGCCGGCTCCCGGATCACCGACGCCTGCATGGAAATCTCCAGCGGCCTGCGCGACGACGCCGCCTACGTCTTGGACGAAGCGAACGACCACGTCCGGACCGACGACGGACCGGGCAGCCTGCCCACCCTGGTCCGCTCGCTCCTCACCCGGATGGAGCCGGCGAAGTGAACCCCTACGATGCTGTCGAGCGGCCCGGCGCACACCTGGTCGCCGAGGGGCTCTCCGTCGACAATCCCTGGGACCTGACCGAGAACTATGGTCCTGGTGACCCCCGCGACATCGTCGGCCAGCTGATCGCCGAGTCGGCTCGCAACGTCGATGCCCTGCACACGGAGCTTGAGCGGGCTGCCCAAACCGCCGCCGATCTCCTCGCACCGATCCTTCATGGCGAGATCGCCCACGAGCAGCGGTACGGCGTTCTGTCGGGTGTGGCCCCACGCATCGACGTGCTCGCAGCCCATCGGGCCGTTGCCTACGACCAGCTCAAAAAGGCCATTGCCGCCTTCCGCCAGCTCAACCCCGGCCGCGGGCCAAACAACCCCACGAAGGCGGCAGCGTGCGACCCGGAGCGAAGCCAACAGCCTGTGCGCGAAACAGACCCGGGGCTGGCCACGTCGCGCGTTTCTGCCGCCCTCAGTCGCAGCTCCTCCGTCCCGGAGCCGCGCCCCGACGCAGAGACTCCCGCCCCCCGTACGGCTCCCGCTCCCTCACGCCCTCGCCGCACCCCCTCGGCCTAGAGGCAAGCCCCCTTCTCACCGGAGTGCACCATGTTCACCACCACACCCCTCGCCCTGGCCCAAGCGCAGCGGATCGAGGACGCGCTGTCGCTCCTCGCGCCGAAGTGGACCGTCTGGCTGGCTCAGACCCTGGCCCAGCACGAGCACCCACTCCGTGTGGGCGACATAGCCGAACGGTTGCCCTTCATCGCCTTGTCGACCATCAGCACACGACTGCGCGAGATGCACACCACCGATCTGGTCACCCGTGCCGGCTCCCGCCATGGCGCCCCCTACAAGCTCAGCGCTCTGGGCGAGTCGCTGCCACCGGTCTACCACGCCCTCTCCAGTTGGTCCCGGGAACACCTCCCGCTCGACGAGACCGCGGGCGCCGAACGCATCGAGGACGCGGTCCGGCGTCTGCACCTGCGCCATACCACCACCGTGATCCAGACCCTCAGCACGCATGGACCCATGCGGTTCCTCGACATCGCCGAAGCCACCGACCTGGAGAACAACAACACCCTGCAGCGCCTTAAGCGACTCCAGAAGGACGGACTGGTGACCCGCACCGGGCCACGCTGGGGCGACCCGTACGTCCTCACCGACGCCGGGCAGGCGCTCAGCCCCGTCTACGCAGCCGTAAAGCACTGGGCCGCTCCCTCCACACCGATGACGCCCCCTTCACCCGCGCCCTCGGCTCAGGCCCGAGTCGGCCTTCCGCTGGAGGCGAGCAGTGTACGAACCGCTGCAGCATTGCGGCGAAGCCCCGCCGCTCCGACCTCCCTGTTCAGTCACGCGCCCCAGCCTCAGCCGCAGGTCCCGGCAGCCGTCGCCGCCCAGTCCTCCTCCGCCCGAAGCCGGTGATCCCGATGCCGAGAACCAAGCTCCTCTCGCCATCAGCGCGGCGCCCCCGTACGACCGAGCCGGCCTCCGCTCCGCCCGCGCGGGCACCACCACCCTCCTTCTATGCCTCCCGGAGTACCGGCTATGAGCACCCTGCAGCCCCACGAACCTGACCCCTACGAGGAGGTGCTGGTCAGCCCCCGGTACCTGGCCGGTCTGGGGGTGTCGGGGGAAGCGAGTTTCGCGCCCGTTGCCCACTGGCCGCGCCACGACCTGGGCGACAGCCCCTGCCAACTGCTCGTCACCAGTCCCGACCACCGCATTCGTATCGGCTGGTTCGGCGACGACTGGGACATCTGGAGGTTCACCGCCTCCCCCGAGAGCATCGGCGCACCGCGGTGGGCGGCATCCTTCAACCACCTCACCGCACCCGAGATCGTGGCGGGTCTCACCGCCGCCCTGGCCCGCGACTACGCCGAATCCGACACCCACGAGGACGATGCGCGCTTCCTGGAGCGGCCGTCGATGTACTGGCGCAGCGCACTCCAGCCCCTGCTCGACGCCGGCTGGCGCCAGGGGGGCGCGGAACCGGGCGTAGTCAAGATCATCGCACCCGACGGACAGGCCGGTGCCCGACTCGACCGGCGGTACATCAGCGGGAACGAAAAGACTGTGACCTTGTGGTCCGGTCCGCCCGGATGGGGCACGCGCGCCGAGGCGGTCTTCACTGCCGGCACCCCGTCCCACCTGATCGCCGCAACAGCCGCCGCCATGACGATCACCGCGCCCGTCGTACGTGAACGGCACATGCTGAACGACGACCTGAAGCATCTGGTCACCATCACACCCGTCACTCCGCGCACGCCCCGGCCACACGCTGCTCCGACTCCGCTCGACGTACGGCGCACCGCCGTCACCGAGGCCGTCAAGCGCGCCGCACGCACCCCACGCTCCGCCGCTGACCTACGGGCAACAGCAGCCCGAAGCCGCACGGCAGGTACACCGCGGACCCGTCCGCATACCCCCGTCCCAACCGCAGCCGCACCACCGGCAAGTCCACCAACGGCCCGGCACCCCCGCTGATCCCGCTGCCGAGAACATGCGATCGGCCCTGGTCATCACCGACAACTCGACCGCGGTACACCAGGGCCGTCTGCATGCTCTGACCCGTGACAACTACACACCAGGCTTCTTCGACCTGGAGCGCATCGCCAATTCTGCGACCAGCGTGCACGTCAGCCAGGCTGAATCCCGGATCGCCCTGCAGGCCATCGGCTGCGTCATCAAGGACCGTAAAGCCGCCGCGCCGGCAGCCCTGCGGCCCCCCGCCGCTGTCGCCCGCTCCGGGCAGACCGCGCCCCTTCGGGCCCGGCGCCCGCGACAGAACACCGCCCACCACGCGGCTCCCCCATGACGTGCTCAGGCGGGAGGCTCCGCCTGGTCGGCACCCGAAAGGCGAGCGCCCACGACGCGGGCCAGCTCCTCCACCGTCATCTCGACGCCTCCGCCATCCGCTATGCGGTGCTCCACCACGGCCTCCCGCTCCGTCCATCGGCCGGGCTGCGCGTCCACCCCCCACTGCCCGTCCGCGACCATCACGGTGTCGCCCACGGTCCAGGGCCGGCCCGCGGCGAGGATCTTGCGCTCCAACCCTGCACCGTCCCACCCTCTGCTCAACTTCGTCATTCCGGTCCGCCTCTCGTTCCAGTGCGGCCCGTCACCGCAACCCAGGTACGACACCGGCCGCCGCCGATCCATTCCTTCGGCCGACGCACGCTTGCGGGTCGTCGCGAGTTCGCCCACGGCAGACGCCACCATGCGGGAAACGACTACGACCGCCGGGACACCCCATGTCAACGTACGGGGGTCGGAAAAACCGCAGGTCGCCGAAGGGGTCTTCCAACCTTGAACACGTCTGCCGCCCTCCTTCGCCGCCGTCGGCCCCACCGTGCATAGCCGCCTGAACCCGACCGGTCCTCGAACCAGCGGCTCTCCCCCGACCAACAAGACAGGAGGTCACTCTCCATGCCCATGCTCCTGGCCACCCGCCCCGGATACCGACGCAGGTGCGCCCACGCCCGCCGAGGCTGCACCTGCTACTACATGCCCGGAAACTACGGCCGCCGTGCCAAGACCCTTCGACGCCGGGCCGCGCGGCGCGCCGAAGAACGCCAATGGCTCGCCGACATCGCGGACGCCTCCAGCGAATAGGGCATCCGAACCCATCGGCGTCCTCCGCTCGCGTACGACCCTTGGAGGTCCTCTTGCCCCGCCACCTGACCGTCGGTGATCTGCTGCGTCAGCTGCAGCAGCTTGATCCCCACCTGCCGGTGAGGATTGCCCTCGCCCCCGACTTCCCGTTCACCCACTACGTGGGCGCCGAGATCGTCGTCCACGACGGTTACGCCTTCATCAGCGAGGACGGCCAGGAGGACTACCTCCCACTAGCCGTCGCGGACGCGATCGGCTGGTCCTGACCAAACACATCTGCACCACCCCGGAGGTCCGCATCCCCTCTTCACGCTCCCTCCCCTTGCACGGACTCGCCATACGTCCCATGCCGATCGGTGTACGCGGGGCGGTGGTCCAGCGGGTGAGCGCACGGGCCGACGGCCCGCTCGACGTCACCTGGCTCGCACCCGATTCCGCGCCCCTCCCGCTCGGCCGTATCCGGCTCCACTGGGAACCCGCCTCCCTCGCCGGCTGGGACGTCACCGCCCACCTCAGCCTCGCCACAACCGAGGTGCACCTGGCGTCCTGGCCGGCCGCTCCCGACGACTGGCCCAGACTGGTCCGCCCGACCCTCTACGAGGTGACGGGCCTCTCCGCCGCCCTCGCTCTTGCGACCGCCGCCCTCGACCTCTCGAACAGCCACGCCCCTACCTGAACCGCCTACGCCATCCGCGGCTGCCCGTACCACGCTCGACGAGCGTGGTACGGGCAGCCTTCGTGTGTCCGACGTCCCAGGACCTACGGGGCTGACCTCGTCAGGCCGCGTCCCAGTCGTGGGCACGGCCCCCTCGCCACTCGACCCAGGTGGGATCATCGATCAGCGTCTCTGCCTCCAGACCGGCGCGGCGCAGAAGTTCGATCAGATCTCGATCATCGTGGGCCAGTCCGAGGATCTCCCCGTTTGCGGTCACCCTCCGACCGCCGGTGGGCGAAGGGCGGTGGACGACTATCGGCGCAGGCTTCATGCCTCCATCGTCCGACAGCACGGTCGTCACAGCATGCCCAGTTCGGTGTCCGGACGGCAGAGCTGGCAGGCGAGCGAGCCGTCCTCGCCGATGAGGCGCCGTGCTTCCTCCGCCTGCACCGGTTTGACCCTGGAGCCGGTCATCCGGCACGAGCCGTGGTGCACGGCGACGAGCCGGTGGCCCTGGCCGATGCTCATCTCGACCACCCAGTCCGGAGGCGGAGGAAGCGGCCGACGAGACGCGATCTCCGTCAAACGCCGTTCCTCCTGAAAGATCCACTCTCGGGTACGTGCGAGATCTCGGACTTGCACCCGCTCCAGGAAGCGGAGCAGCTCGATCCTCGACACCCCATCTTCGCTCACCCGTTCGATTATATGAGGATGGCGTTTCTGCGGTTGCCCAGGAACCCCTCAGTCCAGGTAGGTGCCGGCGAAGGTCCCGTCGAATCCGAGTGCGGCAAGGGCCTGGTCGATGCTGGGGTAGACGGTGCCGTCGGGGAAGAAGATCAGTGCGTCGAAGTCGGCACGGGTGATCTCGGGCTCCAGCCACTGGTTGCCGCAGCGGCAGATGACCCAGACGTTGCGGCCGTGGTTGATGAGCAGCCAGTCGCGTCGGGCGCAGCATGCCGAGCACATCACCGGGATTCCGCGAAGGGCGAGGTCCTGGGGGTGAGTGAGGTGGCGCGTCGCGCTGGGTCCGGTGGGCAGGATCGGTGCGTCCGTGAGCTGGAGGAGCGGGTCGGTGCCAGCGGCGGGGTTGGTTCTTCTGTCCACGGTGTCGTCTCCCGGTCGAGGTCTCGGTTCTCATCCGTAACAGCAGGTGAGGGGGCTGTCCAGGGGATTACCGACCCCAGGGTGCCTGTCCTCAGCGGTGTGGTGAACGGTGGCGTGGCTCGACAGTGGTGCGGGCGGGCGTGCCGGGGCGGCCCGTGGTACCCGCCCGCCGGGCGCGGGACGGTTCGGCCGGCTGGGCTGGGAGGTGCGCGAGGTGGCGCAGGCGCCAGACCAGGACGTCGTTGATGTTGTCTGCGGTGTCGAGTTCGCGCATGTCGATGGCCTGCTGGAGCAGGGTCTTCGGGTCGTGGCCAGCGTCTTCGGCCTGGGCGAGCGTGGCAGCGAGGGCGTGGGCGTTCTCTGCTGAGCGGTCGGCCCGGAGTCCCGACTCGCTCAGCGCTGTGCGGATGGTGGCCTGGTGGGTGCGGCGTTCTGCCTGTGGGAGGGAGCGGCCCTGTGCGTTGAGTGCGCGCAGCGGTGTGGTGGCGGCGTGGTGGTAGGCGGTGCGCAGGTGGTGGGCGGCTTGGCGTGCGGCGTGGGCTTGCTGGGCGTGGTTGCGGGCGGAGTGCCAGTGGGCGGCGGCGAGGGTAAGAAGGATGAGGGCGGACAGGAGCATGGCGGTGGTGCCGCCGTCTTCGCCCCGGCCGAGTGCGCCGCCGGCCTG
This sequence comes from Streptomyces sp. OfavH-34-F, assembly GCF_022347745.1. Lineage (GTDB taxonomy): Bacteria > Actinomycetota > Actinomycetes > Streptomycetales > Streptomycetaceae > Streptomyces. Next base: position 43,809 of record NZ_JAKRGC010000002.1, on the reverse strand, counting down.
GACGATGCCGCGGGCGGCTGAGCGGAGTGCCCGGTGGTCGGCGAGTTCTGCTCGAATGTGGCTGCGGGTGGCTCGTTCGAAGGCTCGGGCTGCGGCGGCGAGTTCGGCGCGGGTGGCGGCAGGGGAGGTCTGGGCGAGTGCATCCAGGAGTTCTCCGGCACCGACGAGCTGTGCGGCGGCCTCTTGGTCGTTCTCGCTGCCGAGGAGGGCAGCGGCGTGTTCGGCGGTGCCAGTGGCGCTGCGTCGTGCTCGGGCCGGCGCGGACCAGTCCGGTCGGCCGTTGTCCGGCGCAGGTGTTGTCCGCTCGCTGAGGCCGTCGGCGAGGCGGAGGCGGATCTTGGGGAGGGAGAGGTCCGGGGCAAGTTTGAAGCCGGGGTACCAGATCGGTTCGCCGTGCCGGTTGCGGTCACCGGCGAGGGCGACGTTGTAGCCGAGGAGGTCGCCGGACGGCGCGATCCGCACCTTAACCCGCAGGCCCGCTTCGCGAAGCCGGGCGAAGAACTCCTGCTCGTCATCCACTCCGGCGAGTGCTCGGCGGACGGTGTCACGGAGCGTCTCGCGGGCGGTATCGGAGCGTCCGGCGCGTTCGGCCTTGAAGCGTTCGGCGCTGGTGGGGGTCCTGGCTGCGGTTCCGTCGCCGGGCTTCAGCCGGCGCAGGCCCATCTCCTTCTCGATGCGTCGGCACTCGGCTTGGGCCTTCTTGAAGTCGTAGTTCATCCGGGGTCGGCGCAGGTCGCCTCGGACCATGGTGGCCAGGATGTGGATGTGGTCGTCGGCATGTCGTACGGCGATCCAGCGGCAGCCATCCGGGTCGCCTTCCGGGGCGAGGTTGACGGCGCGGACCAAGCGGCTGGCGACCGTGTTCCATTCCGCGTCGGTCAGGGTCCGGTCGCCAGGGTCGGTACGCACCGAGCAATGCCAGACGTGCTCACGCGGGGCGTCGGCGCCTGCCTGTTTGACGCGTAGATCCAGCGCTGCGGCAAGCCGGGCGAGGGTGGCCTTCGGGTCGGGGTCCGGGCTGGTGTCGCGGCCGGGGTCGGGGGCGAAGCCGTCCCAGGAGCCGACGAGGTGGGGGTCGACGTGCTCGTCCCGTTTGCCAGGGCCGTACAGGTAAACGAGGAGGCCGTGGGTGCGTGAGCCGCGCCGGATCTTGGGGACCATCAGCTTCGCGCCCTCACCAGGTCGTTCGCGGCGTTGTCGACATGGACGAGAAGCCGGGCCAGGGCGCCCAGGGCGTGTTCGAGTTCTCCGGAGCGCGGGTGGCCGCCGCTGTTGAGGACGTAGGCGATCTGGTTGATGTTGTTGCCGATCCGGGCCAGCGCCGCCCGCAGGGCCGCCAGCTCGTCGATCGCGGCGTCGAGCCGTTCGTTGGTGTGCAGAACGGTCGAACCGCGGGCGGCGGCCAGGCCGGCCGCGGCGATGAAGCGTGCGACGGTGACGTTGCGCTGCTGGGCGGCGGTCGCGATCTCGGCGTGCTCGATATCGGAGAGACGCGTGGTCGTCTTGCGGGTGCGCTGGCTCGGGTTGCGGCTGCGGCGGCGCGGCATGCGGTCGGGGAAGGCGGGCGTGCTCGGGCTCGGCTGCTCGCGGCGGGCTTCGCTGTTGGCTTCTCCCCCGGTGATCGGCGCCCCCTGGTGCCGGTTGCCCTGCTGGTTCCCGTGCGCCCTCGCCCGGGAACCAGCAGGGCTGCCCCCGCCCTCCGGGGCGGGGGCAAGTGCGTACGACGGGCCGTAGGACCGTCGTACGCGACAACTTGCTCCGCCGGGAGCCGTCGTAGGGTCACGCTGCTGTCCGGAGGGGGCAGGCCCCGATTCGTCGGTGGTCACCGGTGCTTCTCCGAACGCGTCTGCCGGATTTCGCGGACGGTGTTCTCGATCCAGTCCATGGCCAGGACCGGATGGTGCAGCGTCCACGGCCGGCTGTCCGGCGACCGGCGAACGATCCACGTGGCGTCGGGTCCACGGCGGGCGTCATGCACGTGGCCGTGTTGGTGCAGGACGGTCAGCCAGGACTCGACCTCGGCGGGTGTGGCCGGTGTGGTGCGCATCTGATGCTCTCCGACTCGTTCGGAACGGCTGGGGTGCGGTCTCGGTGAGGCGGGTGACCGGCCATGGTGTCCGGCGCGGTCACCCGCCAGAGTTCGGACCGGTCAGTTGCGGGTGGGGGTGACCTGCTGTCCGTGCTGGGCTCGGAGCTGGGCCATCAGGCCGGTCAGGGTGTCGCTGGACAGCGGTATTCGCTGTCCCCGGATGGCCTGGGCGACCACCTTCCGGGTCAGCTTGTCCTCCGCCCTGACTGCCGACCGGGCGATCCGGAGCAGTTCCTCGGTGTCCGGGTCACCCCGCCGGTCACCGCCTGTCCGAGGCTCGCGGTCACTGACCTGGGCCGGAGTCACCGACCGGCCGGTGGCCATGCTCCCGCTGTCCAGGGCGCTGCCGACCGACCTGGAATCCGCCGTGCAATCGCTGACCGGCGGCGCGGTGTCGGACTGACCGCGCAGGTCAGAGGCCCTTCTCTGCTCCTCGCGGTCACCGGTGACCGGGAGGAGGCTGTCCGTCGAAGCGCTCTCCCCGGTCACTGACCGGGGACTCGCCGTCCGCGTGTCCGGGGAGACGGCCGGCCAGCCGGTCAGGGCGGTGACCGGCTGCCCCGGACCGACCTGACCGTTCTCCGGGCGCTGCTGACCGAGCCGGTCATCTCGGGTGAGCGCGACCCGGTCAGACCCGTTGGCCTGACCGGGGTGGCCGGGGTGACCCGTGCCCTCGCGGTCACCGGTCTTGACCGGTCCCCGTGCGATGAGGATGTAGAGGTGGACGGCTCCGGCCAGCGCGAGCGGGGCCAGGGTCGAGAGCACCGCGACCACCGTGTCCCCGAGCCGCAGGCCCGTGCCGGGCGCGACCTGTCCGTTGAGGCGGACGGCGTGCAGGGCGTTGGCCCAGATGCTGGCGGCGGTGGCCGTACCGAAGAGCATCCAGACGTAGAGCCGGGCGCGCAACGGGGCGTTGCGCAGGACCAGGAGGGCGCGGACGCCATAGGCGATGAAGCCGTCGATCACCAGCGGGAAGAGGTAGGTCAGCACGCCCCTGACGTGGATGGCGACTGCCATCTGCTGCAGTGCGTCGTACGACAGGGCGCATCCGGCGCCGCCCAGGGCGATGATCGCTGTGCGGTCCCAGCCGGTGAGGCGGGCGGCGGTCGGTGTGTTGGGGGTGGTCATGCCGCCGTCCCGAAGTCGTCGCGGCCCAGCGGCTCGGCCTGGTGGTCGGGCGGTGGGGTGCCGGTCGGCTGGTTCAGCGCGCGGTTGCGCAGGGCGCGGCGGGTCTCGCGGTAGAGCTTCTGTGCGTGTTCCTCGGTGATTTTCAGGAGCCAGGCGAGGCGTTGTTCGCTCAGCCCGTGCCGGTAGGCGGCGAGGACGACGGCGCGGCGTTCGGCCTTGGTGAGGTGGATGTCGCGTCCGGCGATGGTGTCGTTGACGCGGCTGTCGTCGAGGCGGTCGGCGATCCTGGAGTGCAGCCTCGCGCGTTCCTCCTCGGTGAGTCCGCCCCGGATGCCGTCGGTGTCGCCGCCTTCGAGGGCGGCGTCCAGGCAGATGCGGCGGACCGGGCACTGGCCGCACAGCGCCTTCGCGGCGGCGATCTTGTGGGTCTCGTCGGGCTCCGGGAAGAACTGGTCAGGGTCGACCGGGTTGTAGGGGGTGCTCTGGCAGACGGCATCGTCCTGCCAGGAGTGGTCGCCGAGCGACCGGTGGCGGGCAGGGCGGTTCGTCGTGGTGGTCACGGTGGTGGCTCCGATCGCTCTCCGCGCGCAGGGGCGTCGGCGGAGAGGTGCGCTGGGTCGGGAAGGCATAGGGGCGGCGCGGTGGGGCGCTCTGCCCGGCGGTGCGGCCTGGGGTGGGTCAGGCGGCGGCGCGGTCGCGTCTGCGGTCGACGGGCTCGAACTCCACGCGAGTGGTCATCTGCGCGAGGCGCGAGGCGACGCGGTCGCCGAGGTAGCTGCGGAGGTCCCTGATCGCCAGGTTGGTGGTGATCAGCGTCGGAAGCATGAGGTTGTAGCGGCGGTTGATCAGCCGGTACGTGATCTCCTCGACCCACTCCGTCGCTCGGGCGGCGCCGAGGTCGTCGAGGATCAGCAGCGGACACCTGCTGACGATCGCCAGCTCCCGCTCGCTGTCGACGCCCTGCCGGGGGCGCAGTTCGGCGTAGAGGTCGGCCGCCGTGGTCGCGCGCCAGCGCACGCCGACCCCGTTCCTGACCAGTTCCCGGACAGCGCCGTACGCCTGGTGGGTCTTGCCCGCGCCGACGACCCCGGCCATCAGGAGGCTGGGCCCGGTGGTGACCTGGCGCCGGGCCCGGAGGGTGGGGGCGACCGCTGCGTCTGCGACTTGCCGGGTCCAGTCCAGGACCTGGGGGTGGTCGGCGACTGCGGCCCGGTAGCGCGGGGGCATGCCGGCCGACAGTGCGTCCAGCGGGTGGGGCTGCTCGGGTTCGTCGGACCGCGCTCCGGCGAGGGCGGCCGGGTCGATGTTCCGGGCGGCAAGGATCCTGGTCATCCGCTCCAGGGCGCTCGCGCCAAGGAGCTGCGGTTCTCGGCGGCTGGTGGCCATCAGAGCTCCTCGGCGTAGGCGGCGGCAGCGTCAGACGGGTTGGTCCACGCCTGGTGGGCAGGCACGTTAGGCCGGATACCCGGCCGTGCCAAACCGGCCGAGGGCGCGTTCATGGCCTCGTTGACCATGCTGGTCAGCACGCTCGGGTGCTTCGGATTGGCAGCGAACTTCGCCAGCCCCGCCCGTACGTGCTCCGGGCTGATGCCCTCGTCGAGCAGCCGCTTGGTGATCCTTCCGAGGTGGCCGATCACGTCGCGGGGCGGACGCTCACCGCACGCCGCGACGTACTCGCCGACGAGCTGCTGCGCCGAGATGCCAGCTGCGGGCGCGGCGCGCCCCGTAGGGACAAGAGATCCAGGATCCAAGATCCTAGATCCAGGCGCCGAGCCCTCGTCGAGGCTTCGGGGAAGGCTCGGGGAGGACTCGGGGAAGGTGCCCTGACCTGCCGTTTCTTCCTGTCTCCGGCCGACTGTGTTGTCCGGGCTGGCGAGGGCGCCCTGCGGGGCAGCGGAAGCCTTGTCTGTGTCATCGCGAGGTGTCGCGTCGTGCTGCCCGGCTGCATCGAGGGTGGCGGAAAGGTTCGGGGAATCCCCGGCGAGCCCTCGCGGAGGCTTCGGCGACTTCTCGGCGGCCTTGGCACAGGTGCCCTTGCAGGGTGCGCACCGGTCGGCAGCCTGGTGATGCGGGCAGGACGGAAGGCGCGACTGGCTGGGCCTGTCGATCTTCTGGTGCTCGGACCAGGTGACGATGTGCAGGTAGCGGCGGCCGTCGCAGCCGGTGTACCGGCAGATCAGACCGGCGGTGGCGAGCTGGTGGAGGTCGTCCTCGACGTGGACCGAGGTGTGCTCAGCCCGCAGGGGCCAGAGCAGCCCGGCGATGATGGCCGCGTTGTCGCGGTGGCGGCCGTGGTCGTCAGCCTGGGTGAGGAGGCCGAAGAAGGTCCGCTCGGCCGCCACGGTCACTTCGGCGAGCGACTCGGAGACGAACGCCTCCGGCTTGATCGTTCGTATCCGCGCCATGTCAGCGGCCCCGGTCGGCGGCGGGAACCCGGTCGCTGCGGGTAAGGACCGCGTCGGCGAGGTCGAGGGTGTGCGGGTGGGTCCAGTCCGACTCCGGCCAGACCCGCAGAATCCACCGCGCCGCGATGCGGGCGGTCGTCCTGCTCACCTCCATGGTCCGGCCCGCCGCGTCCTTGACGATCGCGTGCGGGTGGGGCCAGGCGTGCTGCGGGCTGGTGAGGCTGACGCGGATCGTGGACGCGCCCGGGATCATGCCGGTGAGCTGATCCGCAAGGCGGCGGAGGCGGTCGGTGTCCGGGCATGCGGGGATACCGCTCGGCGTGGCGAGCATGCGATACTCCGTTGTTCGTAGGAGCGCGAGCGGCGGTTCTCGTGCAAAAGCCCCGCCGCCCGCGAGATGTGAATGGCCCCTTCGGGGTGCCGACCCGGCGCTCGGGAGTTGGTAGCTCCTGGGCGCCGGTTCACTTCACCCCGGCGGATCTCACGGCCCGTGCGCGTGCATGGCGCTTCCTCCTCTCCTGGCCCGTGCTGCGTCTGGCAGCCCGATCGGACCAGAACCATATGGCGACTGCTCTTTCAAGTCCACCACCTTCGAACCGCCCCTGACCAGGCATGCAACACTGAACTGAATTAAGATGCCGGAAAACGTACACCCTGGTGGCGGAGTCGCGTCAACCGCAGTACCGGTATCCGAGACGCGTTCTCCACTGGAGTGGTTAGGCTGGTCGGCGACGGAGGAGGGGAGATGACGGAGAAGAAAGAGCGCAGCTTCGCGGAGCTGCTCGACCACCTGTTTCGGGAAGTACACCCGGCAGGCCGCGGCCCGTACACGTACGCCGAGGTGTCCCAGGGCATCCGGGAGGCTACCGGCGTGAGCATCTCCGCGAGCGCCATCCAGCAGCTGCGCCGCGGAAACAACCGGAATCCGAAGATGCAGACGATCCGGGCACTGGCCGCGTTCTTCGGAGTACCCTCCGGCTACTTCTTCGACGAGGAGGAGGCCGAGCGGCAACGCGCGGAGATCCGGCTGGTGGCCGCCATGCACGACCAGAACGTGCTCCGGGTTGCCCTGCGCGCCGACGGACTGAGCACGTCGAGCCTGGACATGGTGAGCACAGTGATCGAACAGGCCCGCAAGCTGGAAGGCGTACCGGAGGCGGCGGATATCTCGGACCTGCTCGACGACGAGTGAGAACAAAAGCCCCGTTGCGGCGCCTCACCCGCCCGGCGAGCAGTAGATCAGACGCTGCCGGCGCCTCCAGGGGCCGGCAGCAGAACGTTCACGTAGAGGGACTCTCCGGACATCGGCCGCATCGCGGCAATACGCACGGCGACCTCACGTCCGTCATGGCACGGCAGCCTGAGCCGCCGCAGACGGCCGTGTGAATGATCCGCCACTTCGTGCAGATCCCACATCTCCTGCGCATCCGGCGACCCCGCGAGAATGTCACGCTCGAGCCCGGCCAGCGCTTCGTTTTCCGGATGATGAGCCCGCTCGTAGCGAATCCGCCCGAGAAGCGGACGCGCCCAGTCCCGCCGCCAGGCAACGAGCTGCTCGCGAGCCTCCGGCGCCAGAAAAATCCACCGCATCTGATTCGCCCCGGTCGAGACCCGTGGAAACCATTGCAGCAATGGTTCATTGTAAGCGATCACATTCCACGCGAGGTCGGTCGCGAAGGCAGGCGCCAGCCCTTGGTTGTCCAGGAACTGCTGCAGAATCCCCGCATTCTCCGGGTCCGCCCCCGCTACTACCGATCCGGAAAGGGCCGGCGGATGACCCAGCACTCTGAGGTAGAGAGTCTGGCGTTCCGCAGGGCTTAATCCGAGCACGGACGAGATCCGGTCGAGGAAGTCCGGTGAATACTCGGCTTCGACGCCGCGCTCGAAGGCGCCGTACCAACGCTCACTCACTCCCGCCAAACGGGCCACGTCGCGCTGCGTCAAAAACTCGCCTCTCCGGCCGGCGACCATCAGACCCGGGATATCACTGGCCTTCGTGCGGTTCCGCCACGTGCGCAACAGCATCGGAAGTGAATCACGATCACCGCCCATACCCTCACCCTCACCCGGCCCGACGAGATCCCTAGTCCGAAAATAGCCTCCGAGGCCCTGTGACTTACGCCATACCCTGCACCGCAAGGCTGGCAGCGGATCATGAATCAGTCATTCAGCGTAACCAGGAAGGAGAGAGGTGATCAGCCTGAGACCAGTCGGCCGCACGTGAGATTCCAGGGCGCACACGCGGGATCAGAGAGGCCGGGGCGATGCGTCAATCGCGCGACAAGCCCTACCTTATATCACACACCGTAATCGGAACTGTGAGTTCCCGGAAGTGCGGCTTCCTGCTCCCCTTTGGCATTCTCGTCACGCCCACTCACGAACCGGAGCCGGGCTCTAGCCCGAAGTCAGGATCTAGGGGTTGGGAAGTGAGTGCCATGCCCTCGTCGCACATGACGGAGTTGCGGCTGCGCCAGTGGTGCGAGGAACAAGTCGAACGCCTCCGTCTCCCCTACCCGGCGACCACTCGGGCATTGCGCGATGCAATAGCGGAACGCCGGGGCAAGCCGATATCCATCAGGCCGCTGTCCACACTCGGCGCAGTCGACGCACCGTGCGGCATGCGAATCGAGACCCCGGATGCCGATCTCCTCTTCTACGAGGAGGGGACTTCCGTGCACCACCAGCGCCACATCCTCACGCATGAGCTGTGCCACGTGTACTGCGATCATCCGGGGAACCTGGAAGTCGATGCGAAGACAGCCCGCTTCATCGGGCTCAACCCAGCACTGATGATGCGCATGGCGGGCCGTACCAGGTACTCGACCGACGAAGAGCGCGAGGCCGAGATGATGGCGTCGGTGATCCGCTGGCGCATCTACCGGGACCGAGAGGCCCCGCCCCCTCATCCCAGCCTGGCCCCGGAGCGCTGGGACGCTCTCTTCGCCCAGCCCTTCAGAAGACGTAAGAGCGGCCCGTGAGCATCTTCTTCCTCGGCGCGGCCACCCTGCTCGCAGGTGCTAGCTGCTTCTGGGTACTCGGCAGGAGAAAGCCGCGACCCGCCGGCACGTGGGCCATGGGCGCGCTCCTCAGCTCCTTCGCCGTATTCCTGTCCACGTATGCGCCGCTGGTGGAACGTACCGTCGAGGCAGCCGTGCCTCACGGAACCCGTATTCTCAGCGACGGCTCATCGCTGGCAGCCACCACAGCAGTCTTGGCTGTTTCGCTCCAGCTCAACCAGGGCCCGACCAGAGCAAGACAGCTCATCGGATCACGTCTCAAATGGCTGGCTATCGCCCTCGCCGGCATCGGTTGCCTGTTCGCGTACGAGCAGGCAACCGACCATTCGGCACACGCGTACGCTCTCTACTCACTCCTTTACACCTCCATCGTCGGAGCAACGGACATCAATTTTGTGGTCCAGGCACTTCGTCAGGCAACGACAACGCGACGGACCGCTGTGCGTGTGGGCCTGCGTACTGCGGCGGTGGGCTCCGGGTTCGCGCTGATCCACCTCACTTACAAGACCCTTCAACTGGTCCATCTGGGGCTGGGGGCCGGGGCCGAACTCAATGGCAATGGCGAGAGGTGCACCTCACTCAGTGCCGTACGCTGCGCGGTCGGCGTGACGTCTCCAGCACTCGCCGTCGCGCTGATCTGCCTCGGTCTGACCCTGCCCGCAGTGGTGTACCCGATTCGACACATGCGCCGCCGGCGCTGGGAAAGGGATTCCTTCGAAGCTCTCGCACCCCTGTGGCATGATCTTGCAAAAGCGATGCCGCATATCGTCCTGTCGCCCGCTCGGCCACTCACCGAGAATCCATCCGAAGCAGATACTGCCTTTCACCTACAGCGACGCGTTGTTGAAATCAGCGACGGGATCCTGGCACTGCGACCGTACCGTTCCCTAGAGTCCCAAGACGCAGCTCGGAATATATTCGACGCCAGAACCGAGCAAGGCTCGGCACAAATCGAGGCGGCCGTCGTTAAAGAAGCGCTCGCCAACCTCGCTGCCAACCAACTGGCCTCCGATATCGCCCCGCCGGCGCAGACCACCTCGCGCAGAGACCTGGATGCCGACGCGCAGTGGCTTGTCCACGTGGCGCACGCCTACGCAAGCCACTCCCAGGAGCGGAGGGTCTCGGCGGCCTCGGCCACCAGTTCCTCGCTGCCGAGGCCGAGGTCAACGACGTCGAACTCTCAGAATCTGCCGCCCTCTGTCCTCTTCTCGTCCAGCAGACGCCGGGCAAGTAGGTGAGCGCGCCCTTGCCAACGGCGTCCGAACCGGACGGGAAGGAGGCTTCGGTGAGCACAGCGCCCCTTGACACCTGCCGGGGACAGCACCCAGATCAGCTGCCACGCGTGAGCGACGTCATCAACCCCGGAGCACCTGACGCGTACGACACCTGCACAGCGACACCCTGGCCGAGGTCTTGACTCCGCAGGCTGCGGCGCGATCGCCGGACAGGGCAGCCGCCGTCTTGCCGTGCCGTCCTCGCGGCGGACCGGAGCCGCGGCTGGCCGTCGTTTCCAAGAGACTGGCCGCGAAGCACCCACGAGCCCGGCCTTCCCCGCGAGAGTCGCCGTCGAGTGACACGTTCAGCTGAAGTTCGAAATCGCGCCACGTAGCCAACCTGCCAAGTTCTTCCGCAGGTGCTCTGGGCGCTACGCTGCGCTGGGCCGTGCAATCAGGACAAGCTCCGAGACCATCTCGTGCCCCCCCGACAGCAGCGAGCACCCTCGCGGACACGGCGATGCAGGCCCAGTGAACGAAGGACAGGTCCAGGTGAGCAGGGAAGTACCCAAGCGCACGGTCGACGTCGTCGTGCTCACCATGAACGATCGCGACGAAGAGTTCCGAACGGCGATGTCCTCGGTCCTGGCCCAGAAGGACGTGGACCTCCGCGTCGTGATCGTCGGGAACGGCGTGGAACCCGACTACGTCCCCGACGGGGTGCAAAGCGTCACACTTGCCGAGAACACCGGCATTCCGGAAGGCCGCAACGTCGGAGCGGATGCCCTGGCTGCGCACGGTGCCGCCGAGTTCGTGCTGTTCTTCGACAACGACGCGGTCCTGCCGACCCCCGACACCATCTCTCGGCTGATCGCCGAGTTCGACCAGCACCCGCGGGCCGCCTACGTCCAGCCTCGCATCGCTGATCCTGCCACCGGCCAGACGCTGGGACGATGGGTTCCACGGCTCCGATCTGGCGACGCCCGGCGCTCGGGGGTCGTCACCGTCATGGCCGAGGGCATCGTCCTCGTGCGCCGCGCGGACTACGAGGAGGTGGGCGGCTGGCCCGGACGCTTCTTCCTCTTCCACGAGGGTATCGACCTCTCGTGGCGCCTGTGGGACCTCGGTCGGATCGGCTGGTACGCCGGGGACGTCGAGGTGCACCACCCGGCGACGAACCCCGCCCGGCACAAGCCGTTCTACCGGATGGTGGCCCGCAACCGGGTCTGGGTCGCGCGCCGCCGCCTGCCCGCTCCGCTCATCCCCGTCTACCTGGCCACCTGGATCCTGATCAGCGTATGGCGGTTCCGGTCATCAGGAAGCCTCGGAGTCTGGTTCCGGGGGTTCGCCGAGGGACTGCGCGGGGGTGCCGGGGAGCGGCGGGCGATGTCGTGGCGCACGGTCTGGCGGCTGACGCGCGCCGGCCGCCCACCGATCGTCTGACCTGCCCGGCGCGCCCTGGGGGTGTGCGGTGTCAGCCGCCGGCGGCGATCCGTTCATGAAGTTCCCGTACGGCCGGCAGGGCAGCCTTGTGCGAGGCCATGATGGCGACGAGGTCCTGGAGAGGGCCGACGGTGCGCTGCGAACTGATCTGGCCGGTGAGATCCAGGGCTTGGTGCGCAGTGCCGCACGCCTGCTCGTGATGTCCCTGGAGCCACTGCGCGCCGGCCATGCGGGTGAGGTAGAGAGCGTGCGTTCGCACCGCTCCGCCGTCGAAGGCGCGCGCGGCGGCCGCGAAGGTGGCCTCCGCGTCGCCCGGGCGCCCCATGGCCAGCTGGGTGGAGGCCCGCGAGCCCTGGAACTCGGCGAGGTCCATCCAGTACGCCCACTCGGGCTCGTGCTCGTCGGGGTCCTGCTCCGCGCGGTGGAGATAGCGCTCGGCCTGGTCGAGGTCGGACCAGCAGCGGTCGTCCCCGAGGTGCGAACGGGCGCGGGCGCGGCGGGCGTGGACGAGGGCCTGCACCCGAGGGCAGGCCTTGCCACGCACGGTGCTCAGGGCCGCGCTGGCGATCGACTCGGCCTCGACGGGGCGATCGCAGTTGTAGGCGGCGGCGGCCCAGAAGGTGAGGATGTGGGCTCCCAGGGCCTGGTCGTCGGCGCTGTGCGCGGAGTGCAGGGCGGACTTGAAGATCCGGTCGTCGCAGGTGCCGTGGATGTCGAAGATGGCCCAGGCGCGCATGCGTTCCAGGTCGGCCGCTGCGGCGTAGAGGCGCCGGCCGTGGTCCAAGGAGTAGCTGCGGTGGGTCAGCAGGTCGGCGACCATGTCGTTGGCCGCCGCGGTCTCATGGATCAGGGTGCCGCCGCCGTCCTCGTCGTCGGTGCGGCGCAGCGCGCGGACCTTACGCTCGATGTGGGTGACGGCGGCCTCGCCGATGCGCTTGCCGCTGGTGATCTCGCCCGCGGCTGCCGGGTCGGCGGTGAGCCAGGAGAACAGGCCGGCGGTCAGGGCCGACGAGCCGAAGATGAAGGACCGGCGATGCATGTCGCTCCCGACTGAGTCTCTGAGCGCGTCCAACGCGCCTTGCGGGGTCCAGGGGAAGTCGCTGTACTGCTGAAGCGGGTCGCACTCGAGCCACCGGGGCCAGGGGTGGGTGTCGACGAGGTGCGGGTCGATGTCGAACAGCTCGGCCAGCAGTCTCTGCGTCTCCACCTCCGGTTCGCGGCCGTCCTCCCAGCGTAGGACGCCGGACGGGGCGGTTCCCAGAGGGCGTTTGCGCTCGACGCTCAGTCTGCGCAGTGCGCGGGCGAGATCAGGCCGGTTCATGTTCCGGGCCTGACGTGCGATGACTAACCGGTGGATCTTCCCCACTGTTCCTCCTGCAAAAGCCCCGCGCGGGTGGATATCCGGGCGACGCTAGCGGCTCGGAACCCGGCGCGGAAGAGCGTCAAACGGTGCTCCGACAGTGCTCCTCACCGCACCCCAACGGCACCGCCGAAGTGGCTTCCACGCGTGGCTGGGCGGAAGTCAGGGTGAGGTCAGCCTGAGGTCGCGGCAGGGGATCTGCCACCGGGCACGGCCACGATCGGAGCACCGCCTTGTCGTTCACCGAGACCTCCCTGGACTTCAGTACCCCGGAGCTGGAGGCTCTGGCTCTGAAGGTCATCCCCGAGAAGCACTTCGAACTGCGGGCCGAGGACGCCCGCGACAGCTACTTCACCAACACCAGCAAGCTCGACGCGAAGCAGTTGGCCCACGATCGGTTCCGCACCAACCCGCTGGCTCTGCACGACCACTTGATCAGGGCCCTGGACCTGCGCGGTACCGAGGAACTGCTGGACCTGGGCTGCGGAAACGGCGAAATTCTGGCCCGGATCCGCCCCTACCTGGCCGCTGGCCATCTCACCGCCTTCGACATCGCCCCCGCCGCCTTGGAGGCCGCCCGGCAGCGACTGGACGGCGTGGCCACTCCGTGCGAGTTCGTCGAGGGCAGTGCGGACGACCTGGGTGCCTTCGCCACCGACAGCTTCGACCGGGTCATGGCCGTCTACATGGCGCACTACGTCACCGATCTGGGCGCCTGCTTCGCCGAGGTACGCCGGGTCCTGCGCCCTGGGGGTCGGTTCGTGCTCGCCACCGACCGCAACGACTCCATGGTCGAGATGTGGAACGTCCACTTCGCTGCGCTGCGTGAGATGAACGCTCCCCAGCAGCTGATCCGCGCCACGCCGAAGGCCCGCATCTCCCTGAGCAACGGCGCCGACCAACTTGCCGGGCACTTCACGTCCGTCGAGCGCGTGGACTGGCAGGACCAGCTCCAGTTCGGCAAGGCCGAGCAGTTCATGGCCTTCTACCGCAGCTGCAACCACTGCTGCGCCGGCTCCAAACCGGGCGAAGGGCTACCACCGGCGTTCTTCACCGAACTCGAACACCGCGTGCACGCCCACGTCCAAGCCGCCATCGAGACCGCCGGCTACTTCGCCCTGACCAAGTACACCGGCCACTTCATCTGCTCCTGACCCTCTCCACCTCCACGAGGAGACCCCCGTGCCTGCTCAGACGAACGACCTGACCGGTGCCCGCGTCCTGATCACCGGCGGCGCCGGGTTCATCGGCACCGCGCTGCGCGCCACCCTGACCCGCGCCGGCGCGCACCCGGCCCTCCTGGACGATCTCAGCGCCTACGGGCCCACGACCCTGGCCCTGCTGGGCACCGGCCCCACCGACGCGGCACTGACCGTCGGCGATATCAACGATGAGCCGCTGGTGCGCCGCATGGTTGCCAAAGCCGACTACGTCGTCCACGCCGCCGCCCACTCCTCCGTCCACGGCTGCACCACCGACCCGCACAAGGCCGTCCGCTCCAACCTGACGGGCACCGACACCCTGCTCCGCGCCGTAGCCGCCGCCCGCAACGTGCGCCGCTTCGTCCTGCTCTCCACCGCCCAGGTCTACGGCCACGGTGCCCCGCACGAGCCCTCCGGCCAGCAGGCCGGCTACTTCGCCGAGGACCAGCCGCTCAACCCTCTGAACATCTACGCGAACTCGAAGCTGTGGGCCGAGGGACACACCCGGCAGCTGTTGGACCTGGCCGAACGGGACTACACGATCCTGCGGCCGTTCTCCGTCTACGGGCCCGGGCAGGTTCCCAAGCCGGGCGCCGCCTCGTGGGTGGTGGCGCAGTTCACCATGTACGCCGCGCTGGGCCAGCAGCTGCTGCTCAACAACGGCGGCCGCCAGGTTCGCGACTTCATCCACCGCGACGACGTCGCCGACGCCCTGCGCATCTGCCTCACCGCGCCCGCGGCATCCGGGCAGACCCTCAACCTCGGCACGGGCGCCCAGACCGCAGTTCGCGAGGTCGCCGAGCACGTGGCCAGGCACTTCCCCGGCGCCCGGATCGTCGACGCCCCCCGCGTCGCCCAGGACCCGCTCGGCGCCTGCGCCGACACCACCCGCATGCGGACCGTCCTGGAGTGGCAGCCGGCCATCGGCGCCGCGGACGGCATCGACAGCTACGTCGACTGGGTGCGCACCACCCCCAACGCCATCCCCGACTGGATGCGCGCCGAGACCAGCACCAGCCGCATCGCCGCCTGGAGCGCCCCCGCCCCCCGGTGACCCACCCCCGGATCTGAAGGAGAGAGTCCGTGACGAAGCTGCGTACCGGCGTGGTGGGCCTGGGCTGGGCGGGCACCGTCCACGCCCGCACCATGGCCGCCCTGCCCGGCATCGACCTGGTCGCCGTCAGCGACCTCGACCCCGCCAGGCACACCGCCTTCCCCGACATCCCCCTGTACCGCGACGTTCAGGAGATGCTGCGCCTGGAACTGGACTACTGCGTCATCGCCACCCCGAGCGCGACACACGAGCACTACGCCCTCCTCCTCGCGGCGGCCGGCGTGCCCGCCCTCATCGAGAAGCCGCTGGCACCCACCGGCACGGCCGCCCGCCGGATCCACGACGCCTTCGCGAGCACCGGGACCTTCGCCGCCGTCGGGCACACCGAACGACACCAAGCCCCGCTCGCGGAGCTGGCCCGGCTCCTTCACGGCGGGGACTTCGGAGAGCTGTGGCAGCTGGAGACCCGACGCCAGGGCCCCTACTCCGGCAGGGTCCTTGACGTAGGCGTCGCCCTGGACCTGCTGGTCCACGACATCGACCTGGTCTCCTGGCTCGCCGGGACGCCGATCGAGTCGGTCACCGCCGCCACCCGCACCCTGGCCGGCCCGCACGAGGACACCGCCACCGCCACCACGGTTCTGCGCGGCGGGGTCCTCGCCCACCACCACGCCGACTGGATCACCCCGTTCAAGCACCGCCAGGTCCAGGTCCACACCGTGGCCGAAGTCCTGACCGCCGACACCGTCGCGGGCACCCTCACCCACCACCCCAACACCGCCTCCCTGGCCCCGACCGACTCTTTCCCGGGCGTCCAAGGTGGCGAAGCCCGCCTGATCACGCTGCCCGAGCAGGAGCCCCCGTTCACCGTCGAGCACAAGCTGATGCGCGACGCCCTCCTCGGCGCCGGCCCTCGCGGCCTGGTGACCCTGGCCGAGGGCGCGCACGCCGTGACCGTGACCGAGGCGCTGCTGACGGCGGCTGCCATCGGCCGTGCCACCGCGGTCACCGCCTGCGAACTCGCCCTCGCCTGACCGTCCACTCCGGAGGGGAGAGTTGCTGTGCCCGCTCAACCCGAATTCAGCTTGCATGAGTTGGCCGTCGGCCGGATGCTGCCGGAGCACCAGAGGATGGACGCCACCACCCTCGACTGGATCGCGGGCAACCCACCCCCGGCCGCCGACCTCCCGCAGCTCGCGGCGGACGACATCCAGGTGCTGGTCCCCGACCCGGCCTGGTTCACCCGCCCCGTGCAGGCCGAGGGTCTGCACGGCATCAGCCACTGCGCCCGCACCGGCATCCTCGCCTTCCTCCTCGCCCGCGTCCACGATCTCGATGGGCCGCACACCGCCGCGCTGTGCACTGCGGCTGCCCTCCACGACTGCCGCCGCCACGACGACCGGACCGACCCCGAGCACGGCCGCCGGGGCGCCGACTGGTTCACCGAGCACGCCGAGGAGGTCCTCGCCGTCCTCGGCCAGGACGTCCCTGCAGCCCTGCGCGAGGAGGCGGCTGCGGCAATCGCCGTGCACAACCTGCCCTACGACGCCTTCAGCCCCGCTCAGCACACCGCCTACCAACAGACCCCGCAACTGACTGACCTACTCAAGGCCGCCGACTGCCTGGACCGCTACCGCCTGCCGCTCACGCGGTGGTGGCCCGACCTCACCTACCTGCGCGTGACGGTCCCCGACGGGCTGCTGCCCTTCGCGCACAGCCTGGTCGTCCACTCCGAGCGCGCCCGCCTTCACGGCGCTGGACACCGCGACGCCCTCACCCGCGCCGTGACCATCCTGACCCGCTAGAAGAGAAGGGGGACGACCCTCGTGCACACCGCCTGGGACGCCGTCCACACCGACTACGCCACCCACACCGCCCTGCCGGGGCCGACCGGGCTCGCCGAGAGCACCGACGACTGGCTCACCCTCCACCGCGAGGCCCCGAACGGACACCTGCTGGCCCCCACCGGCAACCAGATGCTCGCCTCCCTCACCAGCAGCCGGCCCATCCACCTGATGCACACCACCCCGTACCTGGACGCCATCCGCGCCACCGGCGAACTCCACGGCTCCGCCGGCTGCCTGGTTGGCGCCCTGTACTGCGCCCCGCTGACCGTCACCGCCGACGGGCTGCGCCCGCACAACCTCGGCTCCTACCTGCTGCGGACCAAACCCGACACCAAGACCCTCGTGTTCGAGGTCCGCCCCGAGGCACCCGCGCCGGCCAAGGGCTTGGACTACCTGCGCCTCGGCGGCATTCACATGGACACCTACCTGGCCCACCGCGGATTCCTCGCCGAGGGCGAAGACGAGCACCTCCGGCAGAGCGCCGTGGCAAGGGTGTGCGAGACGGCCGGCTTCCTGGACCTGCTGCTCGCCGACGCCCGCGGTCAGCACACCACCTCCACGACCGCGTTCTTCCACCAGCTGGTCCAGGCCGTCCCGCACATGCCGTTCCTGGGCTACCTGTACTTCGAGGTCCTGTCCGAGTACCTCCTGCTGTACTCCACCAGCCCCGAGACCAAGGGGTATGCACTGGCAGGGGAGATGAACAACCGCCTCTACAAGGAACTCGCATTCGCCGCCGTCAAGACGATGGGGCGCCTGTTCGACCTGGCCCTGTTCAATCCCGACCGCGCGCAGCTCACCGAGCTGATCGACCGTGTCGACCCCGCGCTCGCCCTGGGCGCCGACGCCTACGTACGTCGTCGCCTACCGCACCTGTTCGCCTGCGCCGCGCTCGGCCCGGGCCGGGACGCGGGCGCGGTGTCCTTCCGGTACGCGGGCGCCGACTTCGACACCCTGACCGTCATGGCGCCGTACCTGGCCGGGCAGCTCGTCTTCCGCGAGATGCGCACACTGCCCCGCTACCCGGCGCTCTTTCCGGTGTTCGAGCAGGCCAAGGCGACGTCCGTGTACGCGTACTGGAACAGCCAGGACATCTCCGTTCCTTTCAACGGGGTGCTGCCCAAGGGCGAGATCGGTCTCAACCTCGCCTTTCCCCGAGCCTCGTGCGCCGCGTGGGTGGCCGAGACCTGCGAGCGCGGGCTGCTGCACCCCACCGAGGAACTCAACCTCCTGCCCGTTCCGCGCCTGGCCGACCTGCGCGGCACTGCCCTGGGCCGAGCGGCGTACCCCGGCCCGTCGACCGGTCCGACCGCGAGCCCTGTCCTGGTCGGCGAGACCTCCGCAGCCTGATCGTCCCCATCTTTCCGAGGAGCACCACATGCGTATCGTCCTGCTCGGCGGCGCCGGCTACCTGGGCACTGTCGCCGCCCATCACCTGACCGAACTGGGCCACCGCGTCACCGTCGTCGACGGCCTGATCTACAGCCGCGGCGACGACCCCGCCCGCCTCCTTCCGTCCGCGAGCACCTTCGTCCACGCCGATCTGCGTGACGGCGACGCGCTACACCGGGCGGCCACCGGCGCCGACGCCGTTGTCCACCTCGGCGGCCTGGTCGGCGAGCCCGCCTGCGCCCTCGACGAGGTCCTGGCCGTCGAGCTCAACTACGCCTCGGCCGTCCTGGCCGCCGAGGCGGCCCGCGCGGCTGGCGTGGAGCACTTCGTCCTCTTCTCCTCCTGCAGCGTCTACGGTCGCCGCGAGGGCACCGTCGACGAGGAAACCGTGCCCAACCCCCTGGGGATCTACGCCCGCACCAAGGTCCTGGCCGAGCGCACCCTGGGCGGGCTGCTGGCCGACCGGGCACTGACCGTTCTGCGACTGGCCACGGTGCACGGCCGCTCCCCGCGCCAGCGCTTGGACTCCGTCGCCAACCGCATGACTGCCCAGGCCGTCGCCACCGGGCGCATCCCCCTCAACGGCGGCGGCCAGCGCCGCCCCCTCGTCCACGTCGAGGACGTCGCCGACGTCCTCGCCCAGGTCCTCGCCACCCCGGCCGGGCACCGGATTTTCAACGTGGGCGCCGAGGCGGAGAACTACACCATTGCCCAGATCGCCGCCGCCGTGGAGCACGCCGTTCCCGGAACGTGCGTCGACGCCGGGCCCGAGCGCGACGAGGCGGACGCCCGCGACTACCGCACCAGCTTCGCCCGGCTGGCCGCCGCCTTCCCCGGCGCCTGCCCCACCCCCCTGGATCACGGGGTGCGCGAGGTCGCCGCCGCCGTGGCGTCCAAGGAGCTTGAGGACCCCGACCTGCCCGAGTACGACAACCTCGCCGGCCTGCAGAACTCCCTGGCCCAGGGCCGCATCCGCGCGCTGCGCAGCGCCGAATGCACCCGCCTGCACGCCGACTACACCAACGCCACCTGGAGCCTGCGATGAGCCAGAACCTCGACCCGGCGGCTGCCCCCCTGCCGTGGAACCGGCCGATGATCGGCGACGAGGAGATCGCCAGCGTCGTCGATACGCTCCGCTCCGGCTGGCTGACCCACGGCCCCAAGGCCACCCGCCTGGAGCACGCTGCGCGCGAGCGCCTGGGCGTCGAGGACGCCTTCGCCGTCACTTCCTGCACCGCCGCCCTCCACCTCGCCTTCCTCGCCGCCGGCATCGGCGCCGGCGACGAGGTCATCACGCCGAGCCTGACCTTCTGCGCCGCCCTGAACGCGCTGCGCCAGGTTCGTGCCCGCCCCAAGGTGGTCGATGTCGACCCCGCCACCCTGTGCGTCACTCCCGAGACGGTTGAAGCCGCGATCACCCCGCTCACCCGGGCCATCATCGTCATGCACTACGGCGGCCAGATGTGCGACATGCGTGCCTTCCGCCAGCTCGCCGACCGGTACGGCCTGCTGCTGATCGAGGACGCCGCTCACGCCCTGCACGCCAGCCGCGACGGGCTGCCCGCCGGCAGCACCGCCGACCTGTCGACGTTCAGCTTCTACGCCAACAAGGTCGCCGCCGCCGGGGAAGGCGGCCTCCTCGTCGGCCGCGGCGAACTGGTCCAGCAGGCCCGTCTGCTGGGACGGCACGGCATCGACTCCTCCGCCTGGCAGCGGCACGGCAAGCGCAACACCGCCGACTACGAGGTCACCGTTCCCGGCCTGAAATACATCATGTCCGACCTCACCGCCGCCCTCGCCGTCGTCCAGTACGACCGGCTGCCCGAGTTCACCCGGCGCCGCGCCGACATCGCCGCCGCCTACACCAGCGCCCTCGCCGGCCTACCCGGCCTGACAACACCCGTCGTCCTGCCCGGCGTCGAGCACGGCTGGTTCCTCTACGCCGTCCTCATCGACCCTGACACCGCACCCCTGCACCGCGACGAGGTAGCGGCAGCGCTGCAGGAGCGCCACCACATCTCCACCAGCGTCCACTTCAAGCCCGTCCACCTTCTGGCCCCCTACCGGGGCATGGTCCACCGGCCGCTGCCGGTTACCGAGCGCGCCGCTGCCCGCCAGCTGTCCTTGCCGTGCTTCCCGGCGATGACCGACCACGACGTCGAACGCGTCATTCACGCCGTCCGGGAGCTGTGGGCCTGACTGGCGGGCGCACAACGTACGGGGAGCACCGTTCCACTGCCTTGCGGCCGACCGACGCCCTCGTCCATCGTGAAGACCGCCGCAGGGGCACCGAGCCCCCGGCGTCTTCCTGCACGCCTTCCAGGAGACTCCCCATGCCCGGAAAGCCCCGAGGACCGGAGCGTCGTCGTCGCTGGCGAACGGGCCGGCACTCCCTACGCCTACAACCTGACCGGCCCCGTTGCGGACCACCCGCGCGTCGGCTCCCTGATCCAGATCGGTCTCGGCGCGATGCCGCCCCTGCCCGGTGCGAGACAAGTGCCTCCGCTCGAAGACCGGCGGTCGGACCCTCTCCCTGCAACCACGCGAGGTGCAAGAAGTCCTCGACCATGCCCGCCTCCAGCAGTCCGACGACCAGTAGCGAGCCGAGTACGCAACCCGCGCGGGCGTCGAGGGAAACATCCACCAGGCCGTCGCGGTCACCGGCATGAGACGTGCCCGGTGCCTCGTCCTCCAGAAGACCCACGTGGAACGCGTCTTCTCCGCCGCTGCGCTCACCCTCATCCGCCTCGATGCCTGGTGGAAAGACCACTCGCTCGACCGTATCCGTGCCAGCCGCCTTGCCCGCCTCGGCCTCTCCCTCGCCGCGTGACCAAGTAAAGCCGGCAGGATCGCCACCGGCCGCAAATGATCGGCCTTCGAATACGTGGGAGTGCTGGCCGTCAGCTGAAGAGGGGGGAGAGGGCTGCGGTGATGGCGGCGGCGAGGGCGAGGACGGCGGCGAAGGTGCCGGCAGCCCGGGTGCAGGCTGTTGGCCAGCTAGCGCCGTCGATCCGGGCAAGCGTCCCTGCGCCGAGAGCGGACAGCAGAGCGACAAGGAGGACGACAGCGATGGTGAGAAGGACAACAGCGACGGTCACGACAGACTCCCTGGACACAGCGGGGCGTTGACAGGGGAGAAGTTCGCAGAACCGCTGTGCGCCATGGTTCACCTGAACGAAGATGAACACGGGCACACGCATCACTTGGAGACCGTCACATGCTCGATGATCCGAACCGTCGACGTGCGTTGTCCGAGCTGTGCTCAAGGCTGGATAGGGAACGGGCCCGCGCCCGCCTGGATAAGACGCAACTTTCCAGGAGAGCGGAACTGGGGCGTACGACGGTGTCGAACGCACTCTCCCCCAATCAGGGGGTGCCGTCGGTGCAGACGGTGAGGGTGCTGGCCAACGTGCTGAAGTTGTCGGAAGAGGAGCTGCTGCAGTTGCGGCGGATCGCGGCCGGGGAGACAGGCACCGCCTCCGCCGACTTGTCCGGGCCGGGCCGGCCGATCGGGCAGTGGGATCCGCACGAACTGGAAGTCCACCCAGCCGGACCCGGCAAGAGCCCGACGGGCACCGACGGTGCGCGCGCGCTGCCGGGGTATGCGCGGCGCGAGCACGACCAGGTGCTGGCCAACACGGTCACGGCGGCGGCAGCAGGCCGCAGTGGAATTGTGGTCCTGGTGGGGACCTCGTCGACGGGGAAGACCCGGGCATGCTGGGAGGCCGTGCAGCCGCTCGCCGAGAAGGGATGGCGGCTATGGCATCCCTTCGATCCGACCCGCGCCAAAGCCGCCCTTGAGGACCTGCACCGGGTCGGTCCGCGGACGGTGGTATGGCTGAACGAGGCACAGCACTACCTCGGCGACCGGAAGTTCGGCGAGCGGATCGCGGCGGCGGTGCGCCAGCTGCTGCTCGACGAGGAACGCGGTCCGGTCCTGGTCCTGGGCACGCTGTGGCCCGAGTACGCATACGACTACACTGTCCCGCCCACACCGGGCCAGGACGATCCGTACAGTCTGGTGCGGGAACTGATGGCCGGACACACCGTGAGCGTCCCCGACACGTTCGATACCGCGGCCCTGGCCACCGCGACAGCCCTTGCCGAGCAGGGCGACAGCCTGCTGGCCGATGCTCTCACCCGAAACCAGAACGGCGGCCGGATCACCCAGGACCTGGCCGGAGCCCCCGAGCTCCTGCGCCGCTACGAACAGCCCCGCCAGGCTGCCGCCCGCGCGCTCCTGGAAGCGGCGATGGACGCCCGCCGGCTCGGCACAGGACTCCACATCCCCCAGGCCTTCCTGACCGACGCCGCCCTCGACTACCTCAGCGACCACGACTACGACCAGCTCGCCGACGACTGGGCCGAACAGGCCTACGCCGAACTCGCCGAAAAAGTTCACGGCAAGCAAGCACCCCTGCGCCGCACCACGCCCCGGCCCACACGGCGCCCGCCCACCCCCACCACCGACGCCGGCACCACACCGCCCACCCCCGCAGGCCCGGTGTTCCGGCTCGCCGACTACCTCGAACAACACGGCCGCGCCATCCGCCGCCACCTGTGCCCACCCGCATCCTTCTGGCATGCCGCACACACCCACCTCACTCACCCCGACGACCTGAACAACCTCGCCAAGGCAGCCAAAGAGCGACATCGCCTGCAATGGAGCCACCACCTCTTCCGACGCGCAGCCGACCACGGCGACCCCGAGGCCCTGACCGAGTTGGCCAGGGCGCGAAAGGGGGGTGGGGACTGGGACGGCGCTGAAACCCTCTACCGGCAGGCCGCCGACCACGGCAGCACCAGAGCCCTGACCGACCTGGCCGCAATGCGGGAAAGGGCCGGGGACCGGGACGGTGCCGAAACCCTTGCCCGGCAGGCCGCCGACCACGGCGACACCTTTGCCCTGGCCTACCTGGCCACCATGCGGAAAGAGGCCGGGGACCGGGAAAGTGCCGAAACCCTCTACCGGCAGGCCGCCGACCACGGTGACATCGGAGTTTTGACCTACCTGGCCGCGATGCGGGAAGAGGCCGGGGACCGGGACGGTGCCGAAACCCTCTACCGGCAGGCCGCCGACCACGGTGACATCGGAGTTTTGACCAACCTGGCCAAGATGCGGGAAGAGGCCGGGGACCGGGAAAGTGCCGAAACCCTCGCCCGGCAGGCCGCCGACCACGGTGACACCTTTGCCCTGGCCTACCTGGCCGCGATGCGGGAAGAGGCCGGGGACCGGGACGGTGCCGAAACCCTCGCCCGGCAGGCCGCCGACCGCGGCAACATCTACGCCCTGACAGACCTGGCCGAGATCCGGGAAGAGGCCGGGGACCGGGACGGTGCCGAAACCCTCGCCCGGCAGGCCGCCGACCACGGCAACACCCACGCCCTGGCCTACCTGGCCGCGATGCGGGAAGAGGCCGGGGACCGGGACGGTGCCGAAACCCTCGCCCGGCAGGCCGCCGACCACGGCGACACCTACACCCTGACCCACCTGGCCAAGATGCGGGAAGAGGCCGGGGACCGGGAACGTGCCGAAACCCTCTACCAGCAGGCCGCCGACCACGGCGACACCTACGCCCTGACCCACCTGGCCAAGATGCGGGAAGAGGCCGGGGACCGGGAAAGTGCCGAAACCCTCTACCGACAGGCCGCCGACCACGGCGACACCGGAGTTTTGACCTACCTGGCCAAGATGCGGGAAGAGGCCGGGGACCGGGACGGTGCCGAAACCCTCTACCGACAGGCCGCCGACCACGGCAACATCTACGCCCTGACCCACCCGGGGGAACCGTCGAGCATCTTCCACAGGCTGTGGCCGTACGGCCTGGACCCGGACGGCACACCAACATCCCCCTGGGAACCGTCCGGGTCCGTTGCACTGAGGGAACACGTTCCGCCACGCCCGTCGTAGGGATGCCGCCGTTTGCAGCTGGTGACGATCCTGCTGGGTACGGAATAAGCCAGCAGGATCATCACCGCGCACAAGCAGTCCCCGCCTCCCACTGAGCCCACCGACATCAGCGCCATGCCCCGCAGCCTCGCCCCACGGCGTCAGCCCGACGAACCCGCCCAGGGGAGGCTGTACACGGACGCCGAGAGCGTCGCCGTCCAGGAGGTGCTGGACGAGTCGCAGTCGTGGTGGACCGGATGGTGCAAAAGGACTTCGTGGCTGCTGTCGAGGAAGCGTTCGCCGACAGGGCCCAAGCCCGGCACTCGGTCGCCTTCCCTTTCGGAGAGGTGCTGTGGGTGGTGGGTCAAAGCGGGGTTCCGGCTCACGTCGGCGACGGCGCGGGTACATCGTCGGTGGTGAGGATTCCGTAGGCGTGGCCGAGGCGGATCAGGTGCGCTTCGTTGTCCGCCTCTGCCTTTGCGATGAGGTGGGCGGTGTAGCCCGGCAGGTCGAACTGGTCGATCCCGGTGTGGTGGGCGATCGCGGCCACCGTGTGGTGCAGGGCATGGGCCTGCCACAGCAGTCGTTCCTTCTCAGTGAACGGCTCAGGCGGCGGCAGAGGTGCGGGCCGGGGAAGTTCGCCGGTCACGAAGCCCATCTGCACTTTGAGCGACGGCTTCTTGACCTGCAGCTTGTGGCCGATCAGCGTGGAGTGTCGGCCGAACGTACCTGGCGTCATGTTCAGGTTCGCGGAGCCGGCCGCTGGCGCTCGGCCGAGGGAAATCTCCTCCAGCACCTTGCGCTCGGTAGGGGTGAGGGGGGTGATGATGGAAGTCGTCCGCTGGGTCATGTGGTGTCTCCGAAGTGTCGGTGGAGCAGGTGCGGAGGACGGTGTGGAACGGCGCTTTCGATTCGTTGGAAACGGTGGAGTTCGCCGGTCGTCATGTCATGCGTCACTCCGGTCAGGCGGGCTTGCGAACGTCATGCGGACGTCGTCATCGATCAGGACGCCGAGGCCGGAACGTTGCTCGGCAACGAGTTCGAGGCGGGCCACTCGGTGACCGTCCCGGCCGGGGCTCGGTCCCCGTAGGTCCCAGCCAAGGTCGATGAGCCGACGCAAACGACTGGCGAGGGGCTCTGCGGCAAGGGCGCCGCGGGCCGGCATCTCCGTTCGTACGAGCGGGAGATCCTCTCGGGCTGCGGCGTCTGATGCCCAGAGCGTGATCAACCGGGCAGTGTCGTCGAGTTGCTCGGGCAGCATGTGGACTTGGTCCAGGAAGAGACACGGGCCGCTGCCCCAGCCGAGATCGGGCACGCGCCGCGCGGTCATGCAGGCCAGCAGCAGTCCATTCTCGAACAGGCCGACCGCTGGCGTCGCCGGGTCCTGGTAGAAGGCGGAAGCGCTCATGTCAGCGGGTATTGCGAGGATGCGTTGATTGTCCTGAACGAGGGCGGCGGCCTCGGCTCGCTCAGCGTCGGTGCGCAGGGGTCGCATCTCGTACGGTGGAAGAGGGTTGCGTGGTCGGTCCAATCGGGAAGCCCCGGCGGCCGGCGGGGAGGTCTTCACTGTTCGCTCCTGCCTTTCACATCGATTCGCCGACTCGGCAGAAGGCCCCAGGCGTGGGCGCGGACGACAAGTTCGGTAACGTCCGTGGTGGATGTCGCGGCGTGCAGCACGTCGAGTGCGCTGCGCAGGTCGTCGGGGGCGATCCGGGCGGCACGACTGATGTCGCGGGTGGTGCTGTGCTCCGCTACTGCCCGGAGTAGCAACGTCTGCTTTGCGTCGAGCGTCGGCGCGGGCCGATCCGTCGTGGGCGGTTCGGCCTGAGCCGACACCAGGGCGAAGTGAACGATCACCCAGGTCTTGCTGCGCCGCGGACAGTGGAGACGCTCTCTGATGTCGCGCACGTACCCACGCACCGTTTCGAGCGCTATGCCCTGCTCCACGGCGATCTGGGCGGTGGTGAGTCCCGCCATGAGGTGATGGACGACTTGCCGCAGGGTTGGGCTCAACGGTGTGATCGGTGCGCTGGTGGTGATGAGCTGAGTCACGGAATCTCCTTCTCCGTGGAGCTGCGAGCGAGGTGGTTGTAAGCCTTTGTTCAGCTCAGCCCCGGCGAGGCGGCTGCTCTGGACTTCCTCGGTTCCGGCGAGCGTGGGACGAGGCCGTGTACGTACACCTGTCAGGACGTAAGCCCGCATGTACTCGTCGTGGCCTCCTCTTCTGAGTCGGCGTAGAGGGGGGTCAGCATGTATGGAGCGAGCTGGCCGACCAGGCGCCCCATGCTGAACCCGATGGTGTGCGCGTCGGAATCCGCGGCGGCGACCACTGCCAAGACCGTGTCCACGCCACCAGGCCGGCTGCCGAGGATGGCGCTCCGTCCGGCGTTCTGCACGAAGATGAGGCAGTCGTCCCGTTCGATCAGGACCTGCCTGGCCGGGCGTTTCCCGCCACCGGGGCCGGTGAGCCCCGCCGCGAGGGAGACGACGCCACTGACCGCTGCGGCAAACGAGTCCGCCCAGTCTTCCTCGGCCTCGCTGTCCAGCAACCGCAATCCGTCCCGCGACAGCAGGACCACGTGCGTGACGCCGTTCGTGTCGGTGGCGAATTCGCTCAGGAGCCAGGCGATGTCGTCGCGGCCCTCGTCGGCCGTCGTCCTCGATGCGTGCGGGTTGGTCGCAGGGTGGGTGCTCAACGGATCACTCCGGTGGAAGGGGGCTTAGACGGGTTGGCGTCGGCTTCGGCACCACAGGGCGATGCCGTTCGGGCTGCGGATGGGCCGGATCGCTCGTCCGCGTCCCAGTGGGGGTGGGCGGCGCCGGCCGGTCGGCGCCGCCGCACGTCAAGACGGTGTCGGCGGCTGCGCGCGCAGTGCCGTCAGACCCCTGCGGGCCCGACCCGTACCGTGGTTCGGAGGCGAGGAGGTGTCCGTGGCCGGTACGGACGAGGCACCGAGCCGCTCCAGGAGCTCCGCGCTCTGGATCATCCCCATGTGGCTGAACGCCTGGGGAAAGTTGCCGAGCTGGCGTTGGCACGTCGGGTCGTACTCCTCGGCCAGGAGCCCGAGGTCACTGCGCAGCGTCAGCAGGTGCTCGAACACGTCGGTCGCCTCGTCGACACGACCGGTCAGCGCCAGGGCATCGACCAGCCAGAAGGAGCACAGGACGAACGCGCCCTCGTCACCGAGCAGTCCGTCGACCCCGGCGGTGTCGCCTGCGGTTGGGTATCGGCACACGAGCCCGTCGGCGGTGCTCAGTTCCCGGCGCACCGCGTCTACGGTGCCGATGACACGGGGATCGTCGCCCGGCAGGAAGCCCACGACGGGGATGAGGAGGGTGGCCGCGTCCAGTTCTTCGGAACCGTAGAACTGGGTGAACGTGTTGCGCTCCGGGTCGAATCCCTTCTCGCACACTTCCTGGTGGATCGTGTCCCGCAGGTCGATGAGGGTGACGAGGTCCATGTCGAGCGCGCCGGCCTCGACCAGGCGGATGGTGCGGTCCACCGCGACCCAGGCCATCACCTTCGAGTGCACGAAGTGCCGGCGCGTGCCGCGGATCTCCCAGATCCCTTCGTCGGGCTCCTGCCACCGCCGGGCCAGCGCTTCGACGAGCCGCTGGTGGAGCAGCGCGGTGTCGGTGCAGTGGGCGACGCCGCTCAGGTGTGCGAGGTACAGGGTCTCGATCACTTCCCCGTACACATCGAGCTGGAGCTGTTCCGCGGCACCGTTTCCGACTCGTACGGGTGCGGAGCCCTCGTACCCGGGCAGCCACAGCAGCTCCCTCTCGTGCAGGTCGCGTTCCGCAGTGATCCCGTACATGATCTGCAGGTTCTCCGGGTCTCCGGCCACGGCACGCAGCAGCCACCGCCGCCACGCCTGCGCCTCCTCCAGGTACCCGGTCCCCAGGAGGGCGGCCAGGGTCGTCGAAGCATCCCGCAGCCAGGTGTAGCGGTAGTCCCAGTTCCGGCTGCCGCCGATCTCCTCCGGCAGCGACGTGGTCGGAGCCGCGACGATCCCTCCGCTCGGCGCGTACGTCATTGCCTTCAACGTGATCAGCGACCGGACCACGGCGTCCCGATAGGGACCGGCGTAGGCACACTGCCGCGTCCAGTCCGCCCACAAGGCGAGCGTCGCCGCGAGAGCCGCTTCCGGCTCCGGGACTTCGGGCGCGGGCCCGTGTGACGGACACCAGCTCAGCACGAACGCGGCGCTGCGCCCGGCGGCGATGGTGAAGGCGCTGACGATCACGCCGTCCTTCTCCACCTGCTGGATACCGGTGTCGAGCCATATCGCGTCCGCGCCGGCCTCGGCGACCATGCGTCCTGCGACCTCGTGGATCCACGGGTGGACACGGCCGTAACCGAAGCGCGGACGCATGGCCGACACCATCGCCACCTCACCGGTCAGGCCCTCGACGATCCGGATCACCTGCGGCTCGCCCTTGCGCGGCGGCATGAAGTCAGTCACACGAACCGCCCCATCCGGCGTGCGCCAGACCGACTCCAGGACGAGGGAGTCCCCTCGGTAGCTGCGCTCGGCGGCGACCTGGTGGCCGTCGTCGAACGACGCGGCCGGTGCGATCCGCCAACTGCCGTGCTCTTCCTCACCGACCAGTCGCGCGAAGGCCGCCGACGAGTCGAAGCGGGGCAGACACAGCCAGTCGACCGATCCGTCGTCGCAGACGTGCGCACTGGTCTGCAGGTCGCCGATCAGGCCGTACCGCTCGATACGTGGATGACGCGTCATCGTAGAAATCTCCGTAGGCCCCGAGAAGGGGATCGTTTCTGGGAGTGGTGGCTGCGCGTACGGCCATCACGGACGACCAGCCAGGCCGTCGGACCGAGGATCAGCGCAATGAGGGCGGCCCCGGTGCCAGTCACCTGCGCGGCACCGATGCGGCAAGCACCAAAACGGCAAGCGCCAGAGCAAAAACGGACCCCCGCCATACGTTCAGCGACGGCCTCCACCACCGCCATCGGCCCGGCGACTTCACCGTGAGAGCGCGGTCGTTCCCCGCTACGGCGAGTAGTTGCTGGGTGGCCCTGGCAAGTTTGACGAGATGAACTCGGCTGGGCACGTAGCCGTCGGGAAGACCTTCCGAGCAGAGCTGCTGCGCCTGCCGGAGGGCCGGCTCCCTCGGTGACGCCAGGGGGCCGAGGTGCTGCACGTGCCCTCGCAGCCGCAGGACGAGGTCCTCCACATCGGCGGCGCTCTCAGGAACGGGCGAGTCCTCGCCCAACACGAGCAGAACCGTCTCGGCAGCAGCGACCCTCTGATCCCGCCCCGGCCCCAGGCATCTGCCCCGTGTGCGGTAGCGGCTATTTGAGGAAGCCTGTCGCGTGGCCAGTAAGGAATGCATGACCCAACTCCCGTTCGATTCAAGCCAAATTGACCCGATGGTGATACCTGCGGCAGCCGACCCCAGAGCATCGTGAGTAATGCAGCCGCTACGTTGAGCGAACCGCGAATCCCCGTCGAGGGGTACGTCTGCGTGGCGGGCAAGCCCGTCAAAGGCGTCAAAGATCATTTCGGAACCGAGGGGGGCCTCATGGCCCGTGAGCGAAACGAAGCCCTTGCCGCACTCCTGCGCGAAGCAGGCTGGTCCCAGCCTCAAGCTGCCGCCGCCGTTGCCCGCGTTGCCGCAGAGAGCGGCGCACGCGAACTGGAGGCCGTCTCCCGCTCCCACATCGCGATGTGGGTCCAGGGCACGAAGCCCTCCGGGCGAACACCTCATATCCTGGCCGAGACGCTGTCCCGCAGGCTCGGCCGACGCCTCACCCTCGCCGAACTCGGACTGGAAGACGGGCCGACCGGCGCGGGCGACAACGGTTGCGACTGGAGCGTCGACTCTCTGACCGTGCTGGCCGAGCTGGGAAGCGACGACCTGGACATGCATCGACGCAAGCTGCTGGCGACCACCGCCTACTCGGCCGCCGGCCTGGCCCTGCCCGCCGCCGCGTGGTGGGCCGCCGCGCCGGCCGAAGCCTCCTCCCGCCCAGCGACCTCGCCCCGGCGCGTAACGCAAGGCGACATCGACGACGTACGCGGGCTGACCGCCTTCTACTCCGCCCGGGACCAGCAACGCGGCGGAGCCTCGGGACGTTCGGCCCTGGCCGGGCACCTCCGCGACGAGGCCGTCCCACTGCTGGGCAGCACCTTCCGAACCGAACAGCACCGCCGGGATACGTACTCGGCCGTGGCGGAGATGACCTACCTCGCCGGGTGGATGGCCTTCGACGCCTCCGAACACCGCGCCGCCCAGCGCTACCTCACCCTCGCCGCACGCCTCGCGGCCGAAGCCGCAGACGGCCCTCTCGGCGGCCACATCCTGCGCGCTCTCGCCCACCAGGCAGTCGACCTCGGACACCCCCGCCGAGCCCTCGACCTGACCGACGCCTCGATGTCCCGCACGCACTACGCCCAGGCCAGCTTCCGCGAGAAGGCCCTCCTCGCCATCGTGCACGCCCGCGCCCTGGCCGCCGACGGCGACCGCCGCGGCACCCTCGCCGCCATCAGCCGCGCCGAAAGCGACCTCGCACGCGCCGATACCGAGACCGCCCCCGACCGCGTCGGCTTCTTCCAGGAAGCCTCGCTCGCCCACGAAACCGCCTGCGCCCTGCGAGACCTGGGCGACTCCAAGGACGCCGAGGCCCACTTCAAGCACAGCGTCGCCACACGCCGAAGGCAGCAGTACGCCCGCACCCACAGTGTGACCCTCGGGTACCTCGGAGCGGTCCAGGTCCGCCAGGGGCACCTCGACGAGGCGTGCGCCACCTGGGAACAAGCCCTCGCCGCCATGGCCGGCATCCAGTCCGGACGCGCCCGCGATGTCATCGTTCGCATGCAGAGCGACCTTTCCCCCGTACGACGACGCGGAGGCCGCCGCGTCGCCGAACTCGACCGCCGTGCCGCGGAGATGCTGCGCGCCATAGGGTGACGGGGAGACGGGTCAACGGCCACAACCGACCACCACAGCACACGCCACACCGGAGGAGAGGGAAGAGCGTCGATGGAAACCTACGAGGTCGAACCAGTCGCTTCTGTCGTCGGTGGCCACACTCGCGTCCAGGACGACTACCAGGGCGGAGTCCAAGCGGTCATCAGACTCAACGGGGCGTATCCCCTCGAAACCTTGCAAGGCATCGAGGAGTTCTCCCACCTGACGGTCACGTGGCGCTTCCACCTTGCCCGGCCGGACGATGTTCAGCTCCATGCACGCAGCCCACGGGGTGACACGCGGTGGCCTGCGACCGGCACCTTCGTGCACCGGAATCACCGCAGGCCCAACCAACTGGCCATCAGCTACCCAAGGCTGCTCGGTGTGGAAGGCCGCGACCTCCTGGTGACGGACCTCGACGCCGTGGACGGGACACCGATCCTGGACCTGGCGCCGTTTTTTCAGGAAATGGGGCCCCACGGCCCCGTACGCCAGCCGGCGTGGCCGGGGGAGATGCTCTCCGACTACTGGCGCAACGCCGCTGAGCGCCCCAGGCGCTGAACACAGCTCCATGGGCAGGTAGTCGATACCCCTGGGGGCGGCGTTGGTCACTGGGTGGGGCCTTCCCTGACGGGTCCAGGGGTGGCGAGTCCGCCGTATGCGGACGCCGAGCCATCAGCGGTCAGTGGGGCATCCCGTACATCGGCCGGCAGCTTCAGATTCTTGCTCGATTTGGGCTCGTGGTGCTGTTCGAGATACTGGCGGAGCACTCGCGCCAGCGCCCGCATCCGGGTCCAAGAGGCGAACGCGAAGTCGCTGTCTTCTGGCACGCTGTTGAGAAGGGACTGCAGTTCGTGGGTCTGCTCGTCAACCTGTTCTTCGTCCTCGGGAAGCCCGGCACTCAGGAGCAGCCGATACTCGGCGGGCAGGTCGAGCAGCAGCCGGTAGCCGGCCGCGTGGTCAGTGGGAAGCCAAGTGACGCCAAGCTGTCTGCCATCCTGTCTGATCAGACGATCGTTGCGCTTGGAGCACAGGAAGCTCTGCACCCTCCTCCACCCCTCGGGGCTGCAAAGCTCGCATTATGCGGCCAACCGGAATGGCACTGCCGGGTTCCCCCCAGGGAGGCGTTGCCCTACTGGTTGAGAAAGAGCCACCTCAACGCCCGACCGCGTACGGACATCTGTTTTACGAAGCCGGATCCGCGCCTCCAACGCTCCGCTCCCCAAAGCAGCGCTACGGACCAGATCTCGAAGCCAAAGACTCAACGCCCAGGACCTCGACCGCATGAAGACTGGCCCGAGATCTGGCACGGCTTGGAGGTGGAACAGGAACGCCGCATGAGGCACTCCCCCTCGGTGGTTCCGCGCCATCAGCTTCCGACATACACCGCCAAAGTGGCAGCCGCAGAGACACCCGTACGGCTCGCTCGATCCAGAGCTTGCGCCATCTCGACAGGGACACTGCCCACCCGCAGCCACCCCGATTCCGACGCAGCCGATGTGCACGGCACCAGCGTCTGCGATGCGCACCAACACCTCATCGGTCAAAAGAATCTGTACCAACTCGCATGATTCGGCAGCACCGAAATATCGTTCCGCCGAAAATGCCTCGGCGATCGCTCGGTCTATCCGCCGATCCCACGACCCGATCAACCACTGCGCACCGGAATCCATCTCCTCGACGTACAGTTCCGCCACTGCCTTCTCACGCATCCACCGCTCTGCAGCTTGTGTCACATCACTCACCTCGTCGCCGTGCATCACGCCCAGAGGATCCCGGAGAAGGTCGGCTTGGCCCGGCCGACATCAGCCTGTAAGGGGGCGCATCACCGCTCGGCCCCGGCAGCCCGACGATGACGCCCCCGGGCAGCGCGCTCAGCGCCACCCGGGAGCCTCTTCCCTAAAGCAGGGCCGTCCGGTCCTGTTCGGGGCCGTGAATGAAGCCGGGCACCCAGCGAACGGGAGCACTGGCCGGAAATAGCGTCACCCGTACACCGAAGTCGATCAGGATCTCCTTTCGCGCCTGTACATCCGCAGCGCGGAACCAACGATCTGCGACCGTCTCGCCGGTCGGTCGCCGCACCATGCCGGCTGCCCGCTGTGGCTCAACCTCAAGAGCGGCCAACTCCCGTCCCAGCGCGGCATACCGGTCCCGGTACCACGCGGCGTCGTCCGGGGCGTCGTACAGCCCGGCTTCACGGTCGGCTCGCAGTCGTTTACGGCTGGCCTGGGTCTCGGCCACGCGCTCGGCGACGCCGTTTCCCGGGTCGTACACCGTCTCGTAGATCATCCCGTCACCCAGTTCCCGGAGGAACCACTCCTCGACGTAGGCGTCAAGAAGATGGGCGTTGATGAGCGGGGCAGGTCGGCAGTGCTGCGCCTGCAGCCAGCCCTTGTTCCGCGCCGTACACGTGTAGCGCGGAGGGGCGCCCTTCGACGTCTGGGTATAGAGACGCGTATGGCACTGTCCGCACAGGGCGACGGTGGTCAGCAGGTATTCACGGTTGGAACGGCGGGTCCAAGGGGCCTTCCGCGAGAGGATGGCGCTCCTGACTGCCTCGTGAGTGGCCCGATCCCACAGGCCTTCACAGAGCCGTACGGGGTTACCGTCCCCCCTGCCGAGGACGGGCCTGTTGCGGTGCATCAGGTACCCGAGAGCAGCTTCCGACAGAAGGATGTTCTTCAGACTCTGTGGAGACCACGGCCGGCCTCCTGCCGGCTTGCCGTACATCACCGCCAGGTGATCCGCAGGTGACAGTTCCCCGGCACGGTTGAGACGCGCGGCCTCACTGCTGCACGTGACATTGTCTGGATCAGCCAGGATGCGGCGGGCGACCTCCCGCAGCACTTCAGAGGCGTGCGGATGCAGTTCGACCTGGTCGATCTTCCCTCCCATCACTTTCCGCACGTACTGGAAGCCGTACGACGGCTTGCCCTTGGGACGGCCGGCGGCGCGGGTCTTGACGGTGGCGTCACGGTTCCTGCGCTGGATCGCGCGCAGTTCCATCTGCGCGCCCCACGCCTCCATGGTGAAACGGTTCTCGTCGGCGGGGTCGTCAAGGTTCCAGGCTCCGTCGTGCCCGTACGTGACGAGCATCTTCTTCTCGTCGCGCATCTTGTAGCCGGTGTTCAGGCAGTCGACGACGTTGCGGCCGAGCCGGTCCACCGCTGCGGCGACCAAGCCGTCGTACGGGCCCCTCTCGTCACGGAGCCACGGGCCCAGGCTGGGGCGGGTCACGGGATCGGTGGCTCCGGAGACCTCCCAGTCGTCCGCCCAGCCGATGATGTGGGCACCGACGGAGGCGGCAGCGGCGAGCACGTTCTCGCGCTGGCGCTCAGGCGAAGACGTCGCCAGCTTCACGCGCGACAGCCGCCGCACTCCGAGCAGGCACTTGCCGCATCCGTCGTAGGGTCGTTCGATCGCATTGAGGTCCGTACCGCGCATTTCTTCTCTCCGTTCGAGCGCGCATGGTACGGAGAATCGGCGGCACGCCCCAGCTGAACGATCTTGGTCAGCCGAGGAAGCTCAGACGCACCTGACGGTTGTCTTTAGCAACGTTGGTGTCCACGAGGCATACCGACTGCCAGGTGCCCAGTTCCAGGCGGCCCGCGATCACCGGGAGGGTGGCGTGCGGGGGGACCAGGGCCGGGACCACGTGGTCGCGGCCGTGGCCGGGGGTGCCGTGGCGGTGCTGCCAGCGGTCGTCGGCGGGGAGAAGGGTGTGGAGGGCCGACAGGAGGTCGTCGTCGCTGCCGGCGCCGGTCTCCAGGACGGCGATTCCGGCGGTGGCGTGCGGGACGAAGAGGTTGAGCAGGCCGTCGCGGTCGGCGGCCGCGCGGGCGAGGAAGCGCTCGCAGTCCGGGGTGAGGTCGGTGACGGTCTCCGTGGAGCCGGTCGTGAGGTGGAGGACGGTGGTGGTGAAGGCAGCAGACATGGGGTCCATCCTGCCGTCATCGCCGGGCGAAGCCGTTGACCGCGCGGGGTTGCGCGTCGGGGGCGGGTGGGCGTGGGGAAGTTCCTCGGGGGCTGCGTAGTTGGTAGAAGCGTGAACGATTTTGGGGTGCGGTCGGTGGACGTCGTGGTGATCGGTGCCGGGCAGGCGGGGTTGTCCGCCGCCTACCACCTGCGGCGCGGCGGGCTGGAGCCGGACCGCGACTTCGTCGTCCTGGACCACGCTCCGGCGCCCGGCGGCGCCTGGCAGTTCCGGTGGCCTTCGCTGACGTACGGCAAGGTGCACGGGATGCACTCCCTGCCGGGCATGGAGCTGACCGGCGCGGACGACGAGCGGCCCTCGTCCGAGGTGATCGGCGCCTACTTCGACCGGTACGAGCGGACCTTCGGGCTGCGGGTCCACCGGCCGGTGGACGTGCGTGCCGTGCGCGAGGGCGAGGGGGGCCGGTTGCTCGTCGAGACGTCCGAGGGGGTGTACGCGGCTCGTGCGCTGATCAACGCGACGGGGACCTGGGACCGGCCGTTCTGGCCGCGCTATCCGGGACAGGAGACGTTCCGGGGCCGGCAGCTGCACACGTCCGGCTATCCGGGCCCGGCCGCGTTCGCCGGGCAGCGCGTGGTGGTGGTCGGGGGCGGGGCGTCCGGTACGCAGCATCTGATGGAGATCGCCGAGGTGGCGGCGGAGACGCACTGGGTGACGCGCCGGCCGCCCGTCTTCCGGGAGGGGCCGTTCGGGGAGGACCAGGGGCGGGCTGCCGTGGCGATGGTGGAGGAGCGGGTCCGGCGGGGGCTGCCGCCGCAGAGCGTGGTGAGTGTGACCGGGCTGCCCGTCAACGACGCGATACGGCGGGCCCGGGAGTCCGGGGTTCTCGACCGGCTGCCGATGTTCGACCGGATCACTCCGACCGGTGTGGCCTGGGACGACGGCCGCGCTGTCGAGGCCGACGTCATCCTCTGGGCCACCGGCTTCCGTGCCGCCATCGACCATCTCGCCCCGCTCCGGCTGCGTGAGCGCGGGGGCGGGGTGCGCGTCGAGGGCACGCGGGCCGTGCGCGATGCGCGTGTCCATCTGGTCGGTTACGGGCCGTCCGCCAGCACCGTCGGCGCCAACCGCGCCGGACGGTCCGCCGTGCGGGAGGTCCTGGGACTGTTGGGGCGCGGGCGAGGGGGCGCCGTGCGGGATGCGGGCGCGTCCGCCGCCGCTCCGGTCGCCGAGGAGCCCGTCTTCGTCTGAAGGGCGGGCGGCGGGTACGCCGCCGCGCGGCCGGTCAGGTCGTCATCGGGGCCATCTCCGTGTCCCGGCGGACCAGTGCCGCATAGCGCCCGTCCAGTCGCAGGAGTTCGTCGTGGGTACCGCGCTCCGCCGTGCGGCCGCCGTCGAGGACGACGATCTGGTCGGCGTCGCGGACGGTGGAGAGCCGGTGGGCGATGGTGATCGTGGTGCGGCCGGCGGAGAGGGCGTCGATCGCCGCCTGGACGGCGTGTTCGGTGCGGGTGTCGAGGGCGCTGGTGGCCTCGTCCAGGATGAGCACCGGCGGGTCGCGCAGGATGGTGCGGGCGATGGCCAGGCGCTGTTTCTCGCCGCCCGAGAAGCGGTATCCGCGCTCCCCCACGAGGGTGTCGTAGCCGTCGGGGAGGGAGGCGATGTGGTCGTGGATCTGCGCGGCGCGGGCTGCGGCCTCGATCTCCTCGTCGGTGGCGTCGGGCTTGGCGAAGCGCAGGTTCTCGGCGACCGAGGCGTGGAAGAGGTAGGTCTCCTGCGAGACGACGCCGACCGCGCGGGCCAGGGTGTCGAAGTCCAGATCGCGCACATCGACCCCGTCGAGGGTGACCCGGCCGCCGGTCACGTCGTACAGGCGGGGCACGAGGTAGCTGAGGGTGGACTTGCCGGAGCCGGTGGGGCCGACGACGGCCAGTCCGGCGCCTGCGGGCACGGTCACGTCGACGCCGCTGAGGGTGGGGCCGCTCTGCTCGTCGTAGCTGAAGTCGACGTTCTCGAACCGCACCTCGCCCCGGATCTTGTCCAGGCGCACCGGATTCTCCGGCTCCGTGATGTCGACGGTGAGATCGAGGTATTCGAAGATCCGCTGGAAGAGCGCGAGGGACGTCTGCATCTGCACACCGGTCGAGAGCAGACTGACCGCCGGACGGAAGAGGCCCTGCTGGAGCGAGACGAACGCGACCAGGGTGCCGATGGAGACGGCGGGGCCGCCCGACTGGAGGGCCAGGCCGGCCGCCCAGTAGATGACGGCGGGCATGGCGGCCATGACGATGCCGATCGTCGACATCCGCCACCGTCCGGCCATGCTGGAGCGGATCTCGAGGTCGACCAGCCGCTCGGACTCCTCGGCGAAGCCGCGGGTCAGTGAGTCGGAACGGCCCATCGTGCGGCCGAGGAGGATGCCGCTGACGGAGAGCGACTCGGTGACGGTGGCGGCCATGGCGGCCATCTGCTTCTGGCGCTGGGTGGTGATCTTCTTGCGTTCACGGCCGACGCGGCGGCTGATCCAGACGAAGACCGGCAGCAGGAGCAGCGAGACGACCGTCAGCCGCCAGTCGAGCGCGAGCATGGCGACGACGGTGGCGACGACGGCGGTGAGGTTGGAGACGAGGGAGGTCGCCGTCGAGGTGACGGTGGCCTGCATTCCGCCGATGTCGTTGGCGATCCGGGACTGGACCTCGCCCGTCCGGGTCCGGGTGAAGAAGGCGAGCGGCATGCGTTGCAACTGGGCGTAGACCGCGGTGCGCAGGTCGTGCATGACGCGCTGGCCGACCGTGGTGGAGATCAGGGTCTGCAGGACGCCGAAGACGCTGTTCATCACGGCGGTGAGGATCATGCCGAGGGCGAGCAGCGAGAGCAGCCCGGTCCGCCCCTGCGGGATGGCGGTGTCCAGGATCTCGCGCAGCAGGAACGGCGAGGCGACCGACACCAGCGACGAGGCGCCGACGAGCAGTCCGACCACCGCGAGGCGGCCGCGGTACGGGCGGAAGAGGCGCAGGATGCGGCGCAGGTCCGCGGGCGGCTGGCTGCCGTCCCGCGGCGGGGGTGTCCACGTGGGTTCGTCGGGTTTCATGGGCTCCTTCGTCGGACATGCGGCAACGGGGGCGCCGGGGCGCGGCCGACGGAGCGGCGCGCCCGGGCGCCGGGTGCGGGCAGGGCCGTCCGGAGGCGGTTACCGCGCCCTCGACGGTCGAGCCGAAAGGGAGCATAGCTCATTGTTACCTCTATTCACAATGAGCGGAGTCCTGATACGGTGAGCGCCATGGACTCCCCC
This sequence comes from Streptomyces sp. OfavH-34-F, assembly GCF_022347745.1. GTDB lineage: Bacteria > Actinomycetota > Actinomycetes > Streptomycetales > Streptomycetaceae > Streptomyces. Next base: position 5,606 of record NZ_JAKRGC010000002.1, on the reverse strand, counting down.
GACCCGGACGGCCTGCTCGCCGAACAACTGCTGCGGCTGACGCGCAGGCTCCAGCGCATCCAGAGCCGCCAGCTGGAGCCGATCGGCATCACGCCCGCGCAGTTCCGCCTGCTGCGCACCGTCGCGCACTACGAGGGCCCGCCCCGGATGGCGGATCTCGCCCAGCGCCTCGACGTGGTCCCCCGCGCCGTCACCACCCTGGTGGACGCGCTGGAGGCCGGCGGCCGGGTCCGCCGCGTCCCCGATCCGGCCAGCCGCAGAGTGGTCAGGATCGAGATCACGGACGAGGGCGTCGCCACGCTGCGCTCGCTGCGCGACGCGCGCCGGGCGGCCGCGGAGGAGATCCTGGCTCCACTGACCGCCGACCAGCGCGAGGTGCTGGGCGGCCTGCTCACCGCCCTGGTCAACGGGATGCCGGAACGCCGCTGCTGACCTGGACGGGACGCGGCGACGGGCCGCGGGACCGCCACATCGCCGAGGAGGAGACACGATGCCGCTGCTGGAGCCGGACCCCGACACGCTGCGCCCCGCCGCGGTGCGCCCGCCCTCCCACGACCGCGTCCCCGAGGACCGGGCCGGGGGTACGCCGGAGCGGCTGCGCGCCGATCTGACCGCCCTGCTCGGCACCGAGAAGGTGCTCTGGAAGGTCTCGGACCTGGTGAAGTACGCCTCCGACGCCAGCCCGTACCGCTTCGTGCCGCAGGTGGTCGTCGTCCCGGAGGACCTCGACGACATCTCGGCGATCCTGTCGTACGCGCACGGCCAGGGCCGCAGCGTTGTCTTCCGCGCCGCCGGTACCAGCCTCAACGGGCAGGCGCAGGGCGAGGACATCCTGGTCGACGTCCGGCGGAACTGGGCGGGCGTCGAGGTCCTGGAGGACGGCGCCCGGGCCCGTATCCGGCCGGGGACGACGGTCGTCCGGGCCAACGCCGCCCTCGCGCGGTACGGCAGGCTGCTGGGCCCCGACCCGGCCAGCGCGATCGCGTGCACGATCGGCGGAGTCGTCGCCAACAACGCCTCGGGGATGACCGCGGGCACCACCCGCAATTCGTACCGCACCGTCTCCTCGCTGACCTTCGTGCTGCCCAGCGGCACCGTCGTGGACACCGGCGATCCGGCGGCCGACGAGGAGCTGGCCCGCGGGGAGCCGCGGCTGTGCGCGGAGCTGCTGGCGCTCAAGGCGGAGATCGAGGCCGACGCCGCGCTCACCGCCCGTATCCGCGCCAAGTACGAGATCAAGAACACCAACGGCTACCGGCTGGACGCGTTCCTGGACGGCTCGACGCCGGTGGAGATCCTGCGCGGTCTGATGGTCGGCTCCGAGGGGACCTTCGGCTTCATCTCGGAGGTCGTCTTCGACACCCTGCCGCTGGACCGCCGGATCTCCACCGCGCTGCTGTTCTTCCCGTCGCTGACCGCCGCTGCCGCCGCCGTGCCGCTGTTCAACGAGGCGGGGGCCCTGGCCGTCGAGCTGATGGACGGCAACACGCTGCGTGCCTCGGTCAGCGTGCGGGGCGTCCCCGCCGACTGGGCCGGGCTGCCGAGGGAGACCACGGCGCTGCTGGTGGAGTTCCGGGCGCCCGACGAGGCGGGCCAGGAGGCGTACGAGCGGGCGGCGGCCGATGTGGTGCGGCGGCTGGAGCTGGTCCGGCCGGTGACCTCCGTGACCAACGAGTTCACCCGTGACGCGGCCACCATCTCCGGCTACTGGAAGGCCCGCAAGGCGTTCGTCACCGCGGTCGGCGGCTCGCGTCCCTCCGGCACGACGCTGATCACGGAGGACTTCGCCGTACCGCCGTCCCGGCTGGCGGACGCCTGCGAGGCGCTGCTGGCGCTCCAGGCGGAGCACGGCTTCGACGCCGCCGTCGCCGGTCACGCCGCGCACGGCAACCTCCACTTCCTGCTGGCGTTCGACGCGGCGCGCCCGTCCGACGTCGAGCGCTACGCCGCCTTCATGGCGGATTTCTGCCGGCTGACGGTGGAGCGGTTCGACGGATCGCTCAAGGCGGAACACGCCACCGGCCGCAACATCGCTCCCTTCCTGGAACTGGAGTGGGGTCCGCGCGCCACCGAGCTGATGTGGCGCACCAAGCAGGCCATCGACCCGGACGGGGTGCTGGCCCCGAGGATCGTCCTGGACCGCGATCCGAAGGCCCATCTGCGCGGGCTGAAGACCATCCCGAAGGTCGAGCCCGTCGCGGACCCGTGCATCGAGTGCGGCTTCTGCGAACCGACCTGCCCCAGCCACGATCTGACGACCTCGCCGCGTCAGCGGATCGTGCTGCGCCGGGAGATGATGCGCCAGCCCGCCGACTCCGCGGTGGAATCGAACCTCCTCGACTCCTACGGCTACGACGCCGTGGACACCTGCGCCGGTGACTCCACCTGCAAGCTGGCCTGCCCGGTCGGCATCGACACCGGCGCGATGATGAAGGATTTCCGCCATCAGCGGCACTCGCCGCGCGAGGAGCGGATCGCCGCGCTCGCCGCCCGGCGCTTCGGCGCGGCGGAGACGGCGGCCCGGCTGGCGGTGGCCGCGGCGAGCAGGATCGACGACCGGTTGCTCCAGGGCGTCACCCGGCTCGCCCGCCGGGTGGTGCACCCGGATCTGGTCCCGGAGTGGCTGCCGGAGATCCCCGGGGCGGCCTCGCGGAAGCTGCCGCGTACCCGCAGGGTGGGGGCGAGCGCCGTCTACTACCCGGCCTGCGTCAACCGCATCTTCGGCAGCCCGGAGGGATATCGCGGGCCGTCGCTGCCGCAGGCGGTGGTCGCCGTGTCGGCCCGGGCGGGAAAGCCCGTGTGGATTCCGGACGATGTCAACGGCACCTGCTGCGCCACCATCTGGCACTCCAAGGGCTACGACGCGGGCAACGCCGTCATGGCCAACCGGATCGTGGAGGCCGCCTGGGGCTGGACGGCCGGCGGGAAGCTGCCGCTGGTGGTGGACGCCTCGTCCTGCACGCTGGGCATCGCCCAGGAGGTGGTTCCGTATCTCACCGAGGCGAACCGGGAACTGCACCGGGAGCTGACGATCGTCGACTCCCTGGTCTGGGCGGCGGACGAACTGCTTCCGGAGCTGACGGTGCTGCGGACGAGGAAGGCGGCCGTACTGCATCCGACCTGTTCGATGGAGCATCTCGCCAATGTGGACCGGCTGCAGGCGGTGGCGGCGGCCTGCACGGACGAGGCGGTGATCCCGGACGACGCCGCGTGCTGCGGTTTCGCGGGCGACCGGGGCATGCTGCACAAGGAGTTGACCGCGTCCGCGACGGCGAAGGAGGCCGCCGAGGTGCGGCCCCACGCGTACGACGCGTATCTCTCGGCCAACCGGATGTGCGAGATCGGCATGGACCGGGCGACGGGCCGCTCGTACCACTCGGTGCTGATGGAGCTGGAGTGGGCGACGCGCCCCGGACCGGCCTGAGACCGGTCGGGGACCGTCAGGCGCGGAGGCTGGCGCGGTCGCCCATGACCACGACCGGGTGCTGCTTCGGGTCCAGGGTGCGCAGCAGCTTCTCCATGGCTTCCTTGGAGACGCTGACACAGGCGGAGGTACCGCTGCCGTGGTCCATGTGCAGCCAGATGCTGCCGCCCTTGGTCTGGCCCTGGGGGCGCGTCGGGTCGTTGGGGGGCGTGCCCTTGACGCGGTTGTAGTCGATGGCGATGACGTAGTCGAAGTCGTGCCAGTGGGTATCGGGCCAGGAGTGCGGTGCCTGGAGGGAGGCCGTCCGCGTGTACGGGAGGCGGGCTCCGGGGTCGGCGAGCACGCCGCCGGCGTCGCTGAGGGTGAAGACGCCGACAGGGCTGCGCTTGTCGTTCTCGTGGTGGTCCGCCGTCCAGCCCTTCTTGCCGTTGTGCCCCTTCCAGCCCGCGGCCTTGTCCCAGGTGGAGCCGGACTTGGTGTAGAGCACGACGGTGGAGTCCGCGGAGTTCTTCCCGGCCCCGTAGACGGCGACGACCTGGCGGGAGTCGGCCGGGATCTGTGACTGGAGCCGGTCGCCGACATCCGGGATGCGTGCGAGGCCGGTGGTCGGGGACGCGGTGCGGCCCTGCTCGGCGGCGGACCGCTTCGCGGTTCCGCGCTTCTTCGCGCCGTCGTGCCCGTCGCCCCCGCAGGACGTCAGGGTCATGAGCAGAACACCGCAGGCGGCCGCCGAGGCCACCACTCGTACCGCACCGGCTATACGCATGCGTCCATGCTCGCACCCGGTACGGGGCCCGCCCGTCCGCTCCCGGTCCGCCCGACGGAAAGCGTGCCGAATCTTTACCCGCTCCGGGGCGGTGCGGAGGCCGGAGGCCGTATGCACCCGCATCCGCATAAAACCGTTTGCCGCGGCCCCGGTGTCGGGCGAAGCTTGCACGGTTTGGTTCCCCCGCCTGCGCAGCCCGCAGGTGACCCACTGCTGCCCCGGTGCGCTCGCGCGGCGCCTCGCGGGCCCGGTTTCTTCCGATCCTTTGGGATGTCATGCACATTCGCGACCTTCCGTATCCGGACCCCGGTGATCCCGACGTCCGCTCCGGTCCCCGTTTCCTGTTCTGGCTGGGCCGCAGTCAGCTGGGCGGCCAGCTCAAGGCGTTGCTGTGGGGGCTGCTGCACCAGTGCTCGATCGCGGGGTATCCGCTCGCGGTGGGCATCGCCGTGCAGGCGGTCGTCGACCGCTCCGGGGGCCGGCTGGCGCTGGCCGGCGGGCTGACCGCGCTGCTGGGCGTGGCGACGGCGGTCAGCGACGCCATGCTCCACCGGAGCGCCGTCACCAACTGGATCACCGCTGCCGCGCGGGTCCAGCAGTTGCTGTCCCGCAAGACCGCGGAGCTGGGCGCGCTGCTGACGCGCCGGGTCGCGGCGGGCGAGGTGGTCGCGGTGTCGACCGGGGACGTGGAGAAGATCGGCTGGTTCGTGGAGTCCCTCTCCCGGTTCCTGGCCGCCGCGACCGTACTCGTCGTCATCAGCGTGGGGCTCGTCGTCTACCTGCCGTCCCTGGGTGTCCTCGTGGCGATCGCGATGCCGCTCCTCGCCCTGTCCGTGCTGCCGCTGCTCCCGCGCGCCACCCGGCGGGCCGACGTGCAGCGCGAGAAGGGCGGCAGGGCCACCGAACTCGCCTCGGACACCGTGGCCGGGCTGCGGGTGCTGCGCGGCATCGGCGGCGAGGAGCTGTTTCTGCGGCGGTACCGGCGGGCCTCGCAGGAGGTCCGCGTGGCGGCGGTGCACAGCGCCCGGATGTGGTCGCTGATCTCCGCCGTGCAGGTCCTGCTGCCGGGCCTGCTGCTGCTCGCCCTGGTCGTCCACGGCGCCGCGCTCGCCCGCGACGGCAAGGTCGAGGTCGGCCAACTGGTCACGGTGTACAGCGCGGTCACCCTGATGCTGTTTCCACTGCGCCACTTCGAGGAGATCGCCATGGCGTACTCCTTCTCCCGCCCGTCGGCGCAGCGCGCGGTGCGGGTGCTGGCGCTGAGCCGCACCACCCGGCCGGCCACCGTCACCACCGCCCCGTCCGGCGACCTCTACGACCCGGTCACCGGGCTGCTGGCGCCGCAGGGCCGGCTCACCGCCGTGGTCTGCGGCGACCCGGACGAGGCGGGCCGCCTGGCGGACCGGCTCGGCGGCC